>JALGUR010000151.1 GCA_029820565.1 Candidatus Zipacnadia bacterium | reverse complement strand
GGCGCACACTCCAGGCCGCCGACCTGCTGGAAATAGGTAAACTGGGTAATCTCCATACCATCCAACCACACCTCCCAGCCGACGCCGGCCGCTGCCAGGGTCGGCGCCTCCCAGTCATCTTCCACGAACCGAATATCATGGCAGGTCAGGTCAATGCCCAGCGCGACCAGGCTGTCCAGGTAGATGTCCTGAATATCCGCCGGCGCGGGCTTCATAATCACCTGATACTGGAAGTAGCGCTGCATCCGATAGGGGTTTTCGCCGTAGCGTCCGTCGGTGGGCCGCCGCGAGGGCTGGACATAAGCGACCCTCCACGGCTCGGGCCCCAGCGAGCGCAGGAAAGTATCCGGGCTCATTGTGCCCGCGCCCACCTCTACATCATACGGCTGGCTAATGTGACAGCCCTGGCCCGCCCAAAAATCATTCAAGGTGGTAATCAATTGCTGGAAATTCATAACAGTAGGGACCGCCAGACGGGTTGTGTGGTGCGGCTGGGAATACTAACAGGGCGGGCGCAAAGGCCCGCCCTGCCAAGCTCTCCTCACTGAAGTCCATCAGATCGAGCTAGTCACGGCCACCAGCATTTATACCGTGTTCGGCGAGATACGGCCGAAGGTCGGGCAGCTTGCGACGAATCCGCGACAGGGCGTTGTCGATTGACTTGACTTTGCAGTTGAGGGTCTGCGCCATCTCCCGGTAAGATTTACCGGTGCGATATTCAGTGAGCACCTCCCACTCAAACGGGGAGAGCTGCTCGCGTAGTGACTGCTGCAATACCCGCTCCCCCTCCACACCCAGGACGACATCTTCGGGATCGGAGTCATTCTCGGAAATCAGAATCTCCAGCAGGTTTCGGTCGTCATCACTATCGCCACCAGGTGAAGCATCCAGGGACACTGAAGTATTAAGCGGGGTTTGCTTCTGACGAGTGGCGGCCTTTATTGCCGAGATCATCTGCCGTTGAATGCAGACCTTGGCAAACCCGGCAAAAGAGGTGTCACGGTCGGCGCGGAAATCTGTTATTGCCTCCCACAGTCCGATCATTCCGATCTGAATCAGATCGTCGCGCTCCGCCCCCATCAGGAAGTACGACTTTACTTTTGCTTTTACCAGGTTACGGTACTTATAGAGCAAATATTCACAAGCGTGCCGGTCATCGTATTGCTGCGTGCGCCGTACCAGCTCTTCATCAGAAACCTGCTCGTAAACAAAGATACCGGTCGGCCCGGAGATCTCGCCCAAAAGCCCTGCTGCAGTAGCCATAAGCCACCTCGGGAATAGGCAGAATGCTTGGTAGATACGCTCCTCCACCACCCGCTTACACGCCATTGTCTTATATTGTTAACAGGAATGCTTCGCTCTTGCTATCGAGCCAGCCTAATGATTTGGGTATCTCTCCCGCGGTGGAAACGCAAGCGGTTACCTACGGTGGCACGCAAAAAGCGAGCCCTCGTCCGAGCCCGCCCTTCATCACTGCTGTTTGAGCTTTGCCAAGCTAGTCGGCGTGCGGCAACTCCTGCTGCAGCGCTTATGACCTATTTGCACCTGGTATAACGTCGGCGGGAGGGACCACCAGATTCAATTGTATTAGCATTCACCATCCCCTATCCATGGCTAAGTATACACTATTTCAATCGCCGCGTCAAGCCGTTTAGGGCAATTTACGGCGATTTTAGCCCAAAATGTCGCTTATTTCGACAACTTCTCCTCCGTTCTCGATGGAACGATTGGTCGCCTCCGTCACAGCCAGAGTCCTCACCGCATCGTCGTAGTCAGAATATATCTCGCTACGGTCGCCGCTCATAATTGCTTCAACAAACGCATTGGCTTCCTGCTGGTAACCATCAACCTGCTTCTTGTATTCCCCCTCGCCACCCTCATCAACCCAACTAATGCCCTCACCACCTTCAACACTTACCATTAGCTTTTCAGCAATTACTCGCAAGCTGCTTTGCCCCCAGCCGCACGAAATCGTGCCTACTGCGCCGCTCACAAACTCCAGGTTGGCCACGGTCGCATCCCACACGTCAAAGTCCGGATAGACCCTGTCCATAGCCTGGAGTGTGCCAAAGGCCTGAACGCGCTGGACCTCGCCGACCATAAACCGCGCCATGTCCACGATGTGGGTAGCCTGCTCGATCATCTGTCCTCCGGACTCGCTCTTAACTCGCCACCAACCCACACCCGGAGTGCTGCCCCAGAAGTTGCCGAAAACCAGTCCGATGGTCTGGTCGGCCAGCATCTCGCGCCCCTTCTGGACATGATCCTCCCAGCGGTACTTGTAACCTATTACGGTTGTGATGCCTGCTTGCTGGATCGCGTCCAGAATAGGCAGCGCCATAGCGGTATCTCGCGCCACCGGCTTCTCAATGAGCATATGTAAGCCCTGCTCGCATGCCGCCAGCTCAATGTCACCGTGGGCAAACGGCGGGGTGCAGATGACCAGAGCGTCCAGCTCTTCGCCATCCAGCATTTCCTCGAAATCCTGGTAAGCATTGCCGCCATATTCTTCGGCTGCCTTCTGTGCCCGCTCCAGATCCAGGTCGCAATACGCAATTAGCTGTGCATCTGCATTTCCGCTCAGCGTCTGCAGGTGGCTC
>JALGUR010000150.1 GCA_029820565.1 Candidatus Zipacnadia bacterium | reverse complement strand
CTTTGCTCGCCGAATAAGGGTTGCGAGGCTTGAGCGGGGCTTTTTCGTCGAATTCACCTGTCTCTATTGGTCCGTAGACCTCATCAGTGGAGACATGCAGAAACAGATCCGGCTGAGTCTGGCGGGCGGCCTCCAAAAGCACAAAAGTGCCGTGAAAGTTGGTCTGCATAGCCGGCTGCGGCCCCAGGATGCTGCGATCCACATGCGACTCCGCCGCCAGATGCACGACCACATCCACACCGGCCATCGCCTCCCGCACCACCTTCACATCGCAAATATCCCCCTCCACAATAGTGAGCCTGGAGTCGTCATCAAAGTCGGCCAGATTCTCCCGACTGCCGGCATAAGTGAACTTGTCCAGCACACGCACCTGCGCATCCGGAATATGCTCAAGCAGATACCGGACGAAATTGCAACCAATGAATCCCGCACCGCCAGTTATCAGAATGTTCATTTTGTCGCCCTCTAACTGACTTCTTGCAGACGCCATTTAGACCTCCAATCCCGGGCTGATTATTGCCTCCATAATAGTCGGTGGGCGAGCGTCTTCGAGAATTACGCGCCGGCCCTCAATACGCAGGCGGCCCTCGGCGCACCACTGAATTGCCTGCGGATATATCTTGTGCTCCTGGGCGAGAATACGGGCAGCCAGGCTGTCGCCATCGTCGCCGGCCAGGACCGGCACCGCCGCCTGGATGATAATCGGGCCGGTATCAAACTCCGACCAGGCAAAATGCACCGTGCAGCCCGAGACCTTCACGCCGTACTCAGCGGCATCCTCCTGCCCGTGCGTACCGGGAAACGACGGCAGCAGCGCCGGGTGAATGTTGAGTATCGCCTCCGGATAGGCTGCAAATATATTAGGCCCAATCAGGCGCATATATCCGGCCAGACAGACCAGGTCCACATTATGCTCCCTGAGGAGTTCAACATGCCGCTGATCAGCCGCTACGAATTCGGGAGTGTCATTCTTGCCGACCGGCACGTGGTAGGCGGGGATATCGTGATTGCGCGCCCGCTCCAGGGCGTAGGCGTCTTCTTTGTCACTAATCACCACATGGACGCTGGCGGCGATTCTGCCCGCCGCGCTGGCGTCAATTATTGACTGGAGGTTCGAGCCCCTGCCCGATACAAACACACCCAGGTTGATGTGGGCCATTTTGAAGGTCCTTTCCCTAGAGTTTATCCAGATTATTAGTATTTTCGCCGCCAGCACTTCAAATCCTGCTCAGCGACTTCATGACGCAGATTGCTTACAAGCGGGGCAGGAACAGGAAACGGTCGGCAAAGGGGGGAATTCATAAGCGAGCAAACAACCACGGTAAGTATGCACCTAGATGAATGAGACTAACAAGTGATATGGGATGTTTCGGATAGGCCCCAGAAGGTTTGTCACTGGTTAGGAGTGAGCGTAATGAGACTAAGGCAGATGGTCATCGGTGGGGAGATGCTAGACCAACACTGGCGAGGTATTCCTACGGTAGAGATAACTGTAGGGGGGCGCCTTTTCGTCTCCTGGTTTTCCGGTGGTGACAAGGAGCCTAGTCCGGATAACGCCATCTTCCTGCAGACCAGCGATAATGGGGGCTACAATTTCTCTACCCCAGTAGCTATGGTCGACCCGGAGGGCAACACCCGCGCATTTGACCCCGCCTTGTGGCTTGATCCGCGCGGTGTACTCTGGTTCATTTGGAGCCAGGATAACTTAGATACCACACAACACGGTATCTATGCGCGCTACTGCATGGACCCAGATGCTGATACTCCCGTGTGGAGCTCAAGTCGGCGGTTGGGCTACGATGTGCCCCATTGCTTTCGCTCTAACAAACCGACGGTGCTCTCTAGCCAAGAGTGGCTGATGCCGGTGACCTGGGCCCAGGAGCGGACGGAAAGGTGGTTCCCCGTCGACAACGAGCTCCAGGGCGTGGGTATCTCGCGGGACTGCGGGCAGACGTGGGAGCTACACGGCGGGGTGAATGCTCCCCCTTGGGCGTTGGAGAATATGATCATCGAAAAGGCTGATGGTACGATTGTCATGTACATCCGTACGGGTGCAGGTGTTATCTGGCAGAACATTTCGGAGGACCGCGGTCTGAC
>JALGUR010000018.1 GCA_029820565.1 Candidatus Zipacnadia bacterium | reverse complement strand
GCCTGAGGACTGGGAAATGGAAAGTATCTAATCTGGTCCAGCCCCCAGATCGCACCGAGAACCCGCTCGCCCTTCCAGAATAAATGAAAGAACCAGAACGAGAAGGTGAAGTCGGCGGGCATAATGAAGCCGAGACCGATGAGCCAGGGGCGAAATGACGACCCGAGCATGCTCACAGCCGACCAGGGCCGCTGGCTGATGCTGGCTGCCAAATTACGAAAGCCCAGGGGAATCTCGGGTAGTGCCGGATAGAAAATAGTCAGATGGTTCCACACCCGGGCCAGTCCAGCAAAGCCGAAGCCGATCCAGAACAGTTTGTTAGTGTAGATTGTAGGTCGCGGACGGGAGATCTCAATGGGAAGCATGACCAGAGGGCAGGCCAGGTGTTCATCATCCAGCCAGCGGCGCCGAATTAGGCTATTGATGCAGACCATTACCACCGCCAGCAACACAATGAACACTGTCCACGCTATTACAGGTCCTGCCCAGGCCTGCAAAATCTCTGTCTGAAAAAAGGATCTACCACCTTCATAGAAACCCCGCATGATGTCCTGATCGCGGACAGTGAGCCACCTGGGCATGTGGGGGTTGATCAGCGAGTCCCAGTTATTAGCGGGACTAGCTGTCCAAAAGGACCACGTAAACACAGGCATCAGCGGCCGAATGAAATCGTGCGAGGCTCCCAGGGACCCCAGCACAATCATTGAGTATATGAGCAACAACTCAGACTGGCGCAGCGTCCAGCGCGGGGCCACAGCGCCTATCAATCGGTTAAGCAAACAGACTATCAGCAGAGCGAAGATACCGGTCCACACTATGCCCACTCGCGTCGGGTAGGCGATGTCAGGGATGATCTCCAGGCGGATGTGCCAGTAGGTGACCGGTGGAATGAGCAACAGACCCAGCAGTATTGCCCGCCAGGTTACACCAGTCCGGCGAGGCTGAGACGAACCAGGCATAGTGGCGTCGGCGGCCTGGCTTGACCTGTCTAAATGCATCGTCAGGTTCAACATCTATCATCTGTGGAAAGCGAAGTTAAGATAGCAGCAGGCCTATCTTCCCCTGCCGACAGAATCCTCATCAAAGTATTTGACGTTATACGTCGCCTCCTTTTGTTTAGTTCCCACGATATTCTCCTATTATGCCGCTAAGCGCACGAGGCGGTCAACTGCTACAAGGCAGAATTCGTCAGGCCTAGCGTGTTACTCTCTTCCGACAATCTGGGCATAAACTGGTATTGTTGGTATCTCCTCGCCGGGGACGTCGGTGGTAACGGTGATTGTCCGGTAATCTCTCCGAATCACCGGAGATAGTGGCGGCTACCAACTACTCAACGCGGTCTTTGGTGAACAGAGGCATGGTTTCATTGGGAATGGTCGTGGACAGGGCGGCACAGGCCGACCCGTAGACCATATCTTTGGCAATATCGCCTTCGATCAGGTAGACATATAGGAAGCCGGCGACATAACTGTCACCGAGGCGGTTGATCATAGCCGACCTGTATGGACAAACTTGATAAGTTCTATCGGCACAAGCCACGGCTCCCTCTGACGGTCCACTAACCTATTCCCAGATTCTCTGATCCATCTCTCCGTATTCGTAATCGCCTGATATTGGCTTGCTACCTATGTTTCTTGACCCTCCCTTTCACTCTCTCCTTGCTGATATGACAAATCCGGGTAGTGTGATGGAGGCATTGGCGCGCACCGACTCCTCGGCAGCGCAAACCATGGCAAAACTGTGGTAGTTGTCCTCCACCGTCGTTTCAGGCACGCCGTCAGTCTGAATACAGCGAATTAACATGCTCAAAGCATAGTCAAGTTCGGTCAGTTCCATCTCCACCGGCTCAATTACCTTGCCCTGGTCGTCACCGGGTGCGAAGAAGCGAACTACATCTTCCGAGTCAAGTTTCAGGCAGCCCTTCTCCCCCGTGATCGTTATATCACCGTCCCAGGAGGTGGGGCGGCCGCGGGCCGCCCAGGTCCCGTTGTAGTTGACCACAACGCCCTCTCCATAATCCCCCCGCAAGCGGGGAGAGGAGGGGGGGGTGCCTTCCAGACGCAGTACGGCTTCAGTGCCAGGTTTTCCTTGAAACTTGCTCCACGCAGGACGGTATGAATGGGCGAAGATCTCATGGCAATTGCTTCCGGTGAAGAATCTGATTAGGTCAAAGTGATGTATGGATACATCCTGGAGCAGCGGCATCTCCAGGAATTCGCGGTAGCCCAGCAAGTCTTCGGGCTGGCGAAACTCTATATGGATGGAACCTATTTCCCCAATCATGCCCTCTTGAAGGGCCTGTTTCATGGTCTGATTATGGGGCCGCCAGCGGTAATTCTGGTCTACCATATACTTCTGCTCTGGGTAATCCTGCTTGAAGGCGACGATTTCATCTGCCTCGGCCATACCCGAGGCGAGAGGCTTTTCGCTTAACACATCTATGCCCTTAGCCAGGGCCAGTTTAGCGGCGTCGGTGTGATACTTGGTGGGAATGGCTATTATCACGATGTCTGCATCGGTCTTTTCAATAGCCTCCCGGTAATCCGTGTATGCCCGGTCGGTGCAAATGCCGTACTGGTCTGACACTCTGGCAATATCGTCTTCACATCCGGCAATCCCTACTATCTCGCAGTTCTCTGTCCTGCTTAGGGTTCGCATCCAGTTGCTGCCCCAAAAGCCCAGGCCCAACAACAGTATCCTGCGATATGACATTGTTCATTTCTCCTCTCGGTATAGTGCCGTCATCACGGGTTGGGCAATACGGTGCAGCCTGGCTTGCAGGTTCTGCGCATTTCCGGCTAAAGAGCGAAAAGCTCCTTGGCATTATCGCAGAAGATACGCTGCAAGCAGACCAATCCATCATCTGGGCTGATTTCGCTGCGGCTAATCTTCTCCCCGAGCACATCAATTACTTGCTCTCGCGATACCAGATACGTCCCGTAGGTCTCTTCAACGAATACGCAATCTCCGCCCCACATTATCTTATTGGCCGGAACTTGGTCAAGCCAACTACGCAACGCCACACGCGCCTCGCTGTCGCTTATCATCGTCAGCCACGCCAGGTTAAGGTACACGTTGGGAAAGCGGACGGCTAAGGTAGCAGATTCACCCCAGTAGGGATAGCCGCCGTGCATAAGGTCAAATCTGGTCTCCGGACAGCGAGCAATCAGACCAGTCAGGAAACTCGGTGCGCAGTACCGGTCGGGGTGGGCTCCGGCGAAGGGACTGCCGGTGTGAAACTGGATGGGTAGACCACGTTCGCCCGCCCGCCGGCAGATATGGTTCATTATGAAGTCCTCAAAACTGGTCACATCCTCGGCAGTCAGGTGTTCAACAGGCTCTCGGAACACCCTCTGGGCCCGGGCCTTATCTACCAACGGGAAATGCAGGGACCGCACCCCAACAATCGCCGACTTCAGCGCCACTAACTGGCGGTCGGCACTTATCTGCTCCAAGATGCCATCCACATAATTGAGGTAGCCGTCCAGGTCGCGCACTTCTTCGGGATTGCCGCCGAACAGGTCCTGGAGTTCGCTTCTGACGGATTGGGGCCAGCCGTACAGTAGGGAGTCAATTTTCACTGATGCCTTGCTGGGCTGGCCATCGAGGCTGCGCTTCTTCGTCTTAGCGGCCATTTCGTTGGCATCGCGGGTAGGACGAACCTTGAGGATGTAGTTATCCCAGTCTGCCACATCGCCAGCTCCTATGGTCATTATGGCATCCGTTAATGTGCCACCCACCTGCCGGTCCAACACGCCGCTGCGCTGATTCATCCGCCTAACCAGGATCTCGTCAAACCAATCATCCTGCTGATTGGCCAGGCGGATCAACTCGTCCAGGACCTGCCAGTTGGACTCATCCAAGGTGTTCAAGTCAAAATCAAATGCAGTCCGCAGACCTTCCCACACAATCCGATAATAAGTGGTTGCCCGGGTAAGTTTCAGAATAGGCAGCAGCATCTGCGCTCGGTGGTTATCGGGCACACCTGGGTCCAGGAACTTATCCACCTCCAGACCAGCAGCGCGTATACTGACGAGAAAAAGGTAACTCTCGCTGAGCCAGTCCCATAGTCCGGGATTGCGCTCCCGGCGCTGCGACTGACCCAACGTATGATGGTGAGCATCCACGATGCCGTGTTCTCGCAGGCGGTTGCGCGCCGTCTCCCGCCACTGTGATAGGCTGAAGGCACTGCTCATGGCGGTTATCACCTAAGATGACTGACTTCTCTTCTGGATGCGAAACGCTGAGCACCTACTCCAGTTCTTCTAAGAATACCCCCCGGATCTCAGACTGGATCTCGCCGAAGGCGGCCGGACGGATGCCGCCTTTGAAGATGGTAGCCACCGGTTCGCGGGCGGCCAGTTCTTCTTCCAGTTCTTTCGGAATCGGTTGCTTTTCGCTGGCCGTGTAATAGAGGCACAGAATGCGTCCGTCCGCCAGCCGGACCAGGTCCGGATACCCCATATCCCACATGCTTTGGTCCACTACATTGCCCAGGTTGTGCCAGGTGTCGCCGCCGTCAGGCGAAACGACTAATCCGATGCCGGGTTTACCCCCTTCAGGCATGTGTCGGATAGCCGCCAGCATCCGGTCACTGGAAAGCCTAACCATACTGGGGGAGTCGCCGCGGAAATCAAGTTGGCGCATAGGCGACCAGGTCTGCCCCTCGTCATCGCTGTGGGTTTCAAAGAAGTAGGGGCTGCCAGCGTTGTTGCCGTAGACAGCTACAAACCTGCCGTTGGACAGGCGCACTGAATCGGACTCGGAATAGCCGATGCCGCCCTGAGCACTGTCCGCGATCGTGCGAAAGGTCCAAGTGAGACCATTGTCGCTGGAGAAGCCTACAAGGGCGACGTCGGAGGGGCCTGGATAAGGGCTGCTCGGGTTGTAGCACATCAAGTCGCGTCGGCCGACGAACAGGCCCATCAGGCGGCCGTCGGACAGCCGGTGCACAGTGCTCTCGTTGCTGTGCAGCCACAGACCCCAGAACTTCTCCCGGCCGCGGTCGGTTTCGACCTCCTGGATAGTGTCGTGAACTTTCACCATCTTGCTCCAGGTATCGCCGTAGTCTTCGCTGAAGGTCCAGTAGACCGGGTTCTCGCGCCACGGGCCGTCGGCTGGCATCTCCCCAACCCACCTGTAGAGCTGCAACGCGGCTCGCAGGCGCGTTTCATCTGGCGGCATGACGCCGTCGGGGTACTGGCCGATGACGCCGTTGACGCCCCAGCCGGGAAGCGCTGCAACGCACACCGGCGTCTGCCAGGTCTTGCCACTGTCGCTCGAGCGGGTCACATAGAAGCCATCGTCAGCCGTCATCCAGTGGTCCCTGGCGACCCTGTATCCGACAAGCAAATCGCCGTTGGGTAGCCGAACTCCTGTGGGAAACGCCCGATGCCGCCGCCCGGGACTATCACAAATCACAATATCCTCGTGCGCCTTGATAAAGGGATTGTCGTCTACAGTCATAGTCTTTTCCTCCTGTTGTGCTGGTGTTTGTGCGGCTACTTGGCCTGTCTGCCCATATTGCCCCGGTATGGCCAAGATAACCACAGCAATCAATCCAGCACTAAGTTGAAGAACTGTTCTGACCTTCATAGAATTCACCTTCCTCCTTCGTATCTTGACTACTTACCCAGAACTTCAGCCCCGTCGCTGCGCACGACTACCATGTCTTCTACATTGAATAATCCGACGGAAGATGACCGGTCCAGCACCCACGGTTCAATAGCCAGGACCATCCCTTCCCGTAGTGGCTCGTCGTTATGGAGATTGATGTCGGGCATCTCGTGGATGTTCAGGCCAATGGCGTGGCCCATAGATAGAGATCCAATAATCTTGCTCCAGCCCTTCTCTGCCAGAACCTCGCGACCAGTACGGTATATTTCGCTGCAAGCCACTCCCGGTGCGATGGCCGCGATCATTGCTTCCTGGGCCTCCTGCACTGCTTCAAATACAGCCATCTGCTGCTTGTTGCCCTCGCCGAGTACTCCCATTCGGCAGATATCCGCCGAATAGCCCTGCAACATCGCACCGCCATCCAGGTACACCCACTCGCCTGTCTGCAACCGGCGCTCGTCGGTCGGAGCCATATTGGCCCTCCTCCACCCCTCACTTCCAAACAAAACTCCCAGAAAGCCCTGCCCGTCAGCGCCTCCGCCGAACATGTCCGCATAGATTTCGCGGTACAGTTCCCTCTCGGTCATCCCTTCGCGTAGAGAGGTCAGTGCTCGGTTGATAGCCTTAAGGCTTATAGATGCCACCCGCCGAAGCACTTCAATTTCCGCTTCAGACTTGACCTGCCGCACCGACCACCAGACTTCCGAGGCGTCCACCAGATCCGCTTCTGCGAGCAGAGACCTGAGGCGGTCGAATTGGACCACGGGCACCCCGAATCTCGTCCCCGGCCCAAGTTCCAGGCCAATGCGTCCCTGTCTGAGGCCCAGACCATCAATCCGCTGGGCGACCATCCCGATGTCCGCCCTGCGGTCATCAAAGGGCGGCTCCTGCCCTTCGCTCCAGAAGGTCACATTCTCCACCCAACTCTGGGGCGCATCCTGGCAGTCATGAGGGATGAACAGTGTGGACTCCTCAGGTGCCTTTCGGAGGAATAGCCCTACAAACGTCCGTGTGGCTGACAACTGCAACAGATTCTGGAAGCCAAGCAGGTAGCGCAGATTGGTCGGCTCGGTGACGATGAGCGCTTCAAGACCAGCCTGCGCCATCGCCTCCTGAACCCGCTCAATGCGCGACTGGTACTCACTCAGCTCAAAATCAGAGTACTTGATTGCTTTCATTTCACTGTTTTCCCTCCTCGCTTTTGAGCAAAGTGATGGTCTCCTCCGTGGTCCTAACCAGCGCGAAATGCCGGGCCATCCATACCTCGGCTTGATTCTGCAGGACCGGGGCAAAGCAGGCGGTGGCATCGCTGACCAGGATAAACTCGTAGCCCACGTTCCTGCCCACCACCGCCGTCTCAAAAACGCAGCCGTTGGTGTTACAACCAGTCAGTACCACTGTCTTGATACCGGCATTCTGGAGACAGAACGGCAGCATTGACGATGCAAAGGCCGAGGCGGTTCGTTTGGGCAAGACTAACTCGTGCTCGCGGGGGGCAATCTGCTCCCAGACATTGCTGCCCTCGGTCCACTTGCGATACAACTGCTCTCCGTAGACGGCCTCCCAGCGGCGAATGGCGCGCTTCTGGTAATCGGGCATGTCCGACAGGTCGTCGGTCTCCGACCAGGTCACTATGTATACCACCATCATATCCTGCCGCCGGAAAAAGTCCAGCAGCCTGCCGATGTTAGGAATGGCCACATTCTGTACCCGATTATCAAAGTAGTCAGTACTGATCTTCAAAAGTTGACTGTAAGCCTTGCCCATACCGACCTTGGGGCTTGTCAAGCCCGGCTGCATATCCACGACCACCAGTGCCGTCCTGTCCGGGTCTATCTCCATCCCTTGATTATAGTCAAATGACCCGTAGATGTCCTCGTATATTTCACCAAAATCAATCTCGCCACCAGGCAAACCTTCTCCGCTATTTTCCATATGTATTCTCCTTTCGGGAATCTATGTGCTAAATCTGTCAATCGTGCTGCGCGCCCGGTGAACGCGGGCCGGTTCTGAGTCTTTCAGTCCTCGGCAAGTTCTACGCTATCCCAGTAATAATCCTGCTCAGGACGCTCGCCCAGGGCGTGCAGCAGAGCGAATCGCGTGGAGGCGCAGGTAGGGGGGCAATCCTTGACGAACAGCCCCCGGCGGCCGTTCTCCTCAAAGGCCCGGCGGGTGCAAGCGCCCACAAAGATGTTAAGATGCTCCGGGAGGGGCTCGGCATCCAGCCCGGTGATCAGGGCGATATTCGGCCCGCCGGCAAAGCGCTCGGGGCCGAGTTCAGCCATAGCCATTCCTATGGCTCCCAGACAAGAGCTACACACGCGGCCCTGCACGAGCTTCAGGCCGGCCTGCTCGACCAGCCTAATCGTATCGGGAATCTTCGTGAACGGTGTGTGCACTTCCTCTATAGGGGTACCGATAAGTCTGATTTTCTCCAGCTCCAACTCGCCCACGCCCAGTTCATACGCCTTGGCCAGGTGTTCAATCTCGGTCGGTTCGTAGTCCATAATGCGGGCCACCACGGCATCGGTAGACAGAGGGTTGTCTCCGGCTATGATACAGCCGACAGCTTTGGTCCCGTTGTCAATGTCCCATACGTCATTACCGATAATGGCCTCCACGATATTGAGCCCGGGCTGGACGACGGTGGCCAAATCCGCGATGCCCTGATCCAGGCCCAACTGGTGGAATCGGCGCTTCTCTGCCGGTGGGATGGTGCCTTTCATATTCTTCAGACAACACGTGATAGTGGTGAGAAAGTTGGTCTTCATCAGCGGCAGGTTGACGATCAAGTCTGCCTCTACAGCGTCGTTTAGAACTCTTATGGATTCGAATAGTCTGCCGCCGACCGTGAGCACCTCTTGGAATCCGTTGCGGCGCATGTTGACCACCTCAGCTCCTGACCGGGAGGCCAATTCGGCCGCACCGTACGACGCGAACACCTCTTCAGTACGCAGGAAGCACTCTGGATCCTCCCCAATCTTCACGCGGCAGCCTATCTCGCTGAACATCCGCGCGGCGGCCAGCACCATGCGGCGGTCCGTCGTAGAATAGGCATCGGATCGAGAGTCCTGGGGGATGAACTGCCGTTTCCACCACCAGTTGGGTTTCACTAAGACAGTATCCCCTCGGGAGGCGAAGGCAGCCGGCCCGCCAATCATCTCTACCGCCGCGCGCACCGCCGCGTAAATCTCTTCATCATCAGGCTTGTCCAACACTCTGAGAATTGCAACTTTGTCCATACTAATCACCTTATAGTAATTGCATCATCCGTTCTGCATAGAATCGGCAGGAATACCAAGGAAGCTCTGATCAGACTCGGGCCCCTGGTTAGCCACAGTCGTACCGTCCGACTTCTTTCGCGCATTCCAGCATTGCCTTCACCTTTTCGGAATCGGTTTCCGTAGGTAGCATGTCACAGGCGGCCAGGATGTAGCCACCATCTGCCCCCCCTTCGCGGATGCAGCGGGCGCAGTCCTCCCGGACTTCCTCTACTGTGCCCTGGCTGAGCAGAACAGTGTTGACACCGCCCATCAGGGCTATGCGGTCGCCCAGCCGCTCCCTGACTTCGCGTACCGCGGTACCTGCTAACTCGTCGAGGGGCTCGAGGCAATCGGCACCAGCGGTGCCGATGAGGTCTAATAGGTGAGTGATGCGGCCGCACATATGCAGGTAAAGAAGCGCACCGTAGGGACGCATCTCAGCTATGAACCGTTTGAGATAAGGGAGATATAGTTCGGCGAACTGCGGGGGCGACATCAACTGGCCGAAGGTCGCACCGATGTAAATGGCATCAACCCCGAGTTTGACCATAGCAATCGCCCTCTGTAGGCTTGCTGCCATCTGTCTCTCGGTCATACGCTTAACAAAGTCCGGTCGGACGGCGAGGTCCATGATAGTGGTTTTTGAGCCTTGGAGGCCAAAGACTACCTCGTAGATGAACGACCCCGGACAGCCGACGATGAACATATCCCGACCGTATTTCTCCACAACCTTCTTTGTTGGTACCAGGACCTCGTCGTCCAGTAATTCTTCGGCCGGGATTACAGGAATGGCTTCAATATCCTCTTCAGTGAGCTGGCGTTGCAATTCCGGCAAGAGTACAACACCGCCGCCACCCATAAAATCTACAGTACCGATCTTCTCGCCCGTTTGCGGCTCCACCTGGAAGGCGTCATCTCCCTCCCACTCTACGCTCACAGGCTCCTCGCCCATCCACACGCGGAACCCATCTACACCGTAGCGGTGGGCACAATCGGCTACCAGCAGATCATACTTGCGCGGGTTGCGCAGTTGATCCACCACGGTCTCCTTGAAAGGGAGTCCAGCGACGCGGATGGCGTGCGGTGGGCAGATCTGGGGCATTACCGGCACACGGTCAGGCGTGCCGCCGCTCATTGCTATACAGGTGCGTTCTTTACTGTTCATTACTTGATAGCTCCTCCAGCTACTTGCCCCTTGCATTCCCGGCGGGCTTTACGAAGTCAATCATCCTTCTGCCGTCTGCTCGGGAATGGGGCATGAGAGAGTTCGGGCCAATGCGTTTACTTCTCCACTATCCACAGATCGTTGGGCAGCGGCGTCAGCCACTCATAGCCGTCTTCGGTAACGAGTACGTCTTCCTCGTTTTTCAGAGAAATTGTAGTCTCGCGGAAGGGGAACTTGTCAAAGACGTTGCCTTCTATGGCCATCACCATGCCTGGCTCCAGGACCTCCTCGCCAGTGGAGTTCAGCAGCGGCAGTTCGTGGATGGTCAGCCCGAGGCCGTGGCCCAGAAAATCCCAGTCGGCTTCCTGCTGATTCCTGAGAGAATCTTCAAAGCCCAATTCGCAAACTGTATTTGCCCAGCACTCATAAAGCTCCTTAACCTTCATCCCCGGGCGAACATGTCGCACGGCGGCCATATTGGCGTCCCGCGAAGCATAATAGTAGCGTTCTTGGTCCCGCGAGGGCTTTCCTATCACGGCGCAACGTATCATATCGGCGCCATAGCCTTGATAGACCAATCCACCATCCAGGTAAACGCTGTCGCCTTTCTTGAAGCGATAATTACTGGGAATGCCATCGTAGGCCGCCGGCCCGCGACCGCTGGCATGGACGAAAATCACCCACGGATGGTTGACGCAGGCATCGGGAGATAGCCGAGCGATCTGCTGAGCAATGATGTGGCCGAGTTGCTTCTCACTCATACCTTCTTTTATGGCGTCCATGCCGACCTCAAACGCCTGGCAGGTAATCTCGCAGGCGACCCTGAGTTTGTCTATCTCCCGAGGCGATTTGACCTTGCGGACCTGCTTCATGACCTCGGTGCTGTCAAGCCACTGTACCCCGGGCAGTGCGTCCTGCAATTCCTTCAGGAAGGGGAGCGACATACCGGGCCGGTCGTGGGGGCCAATCTCCAGACCGACTCGGGCTTTGGTGAGTTGCCGGTCTGCGAAGCCATCGGCCACAGTGGCTATCGAGCCTTTGCCTTTGCCACCGGTGAATTGACTCCACGTGCGGATGTCGCTTACGCAACTGGTCCGGGCGGTCTGCTCCAGGTTGTCGGGCAGCAAGAGTATCGGCTCATCATCAGGGTCGGCACTAATCAGGGCCAGTTGTGAGTCATCGTGCATGGTGCATATCCAGTAGCCGTTCAGCAAGCCCGTGCAGTAGACCACATTAGGCTCGGTAGACAGCAGAATCCCGTCCATCCCCTCTCTGACCATCTCCGCCCGGAGGCGGGCCAGCCGGTCCTCATACTCGGATAGGGGGAAATAGTCGTTGTGTTCTGGTTCTTTCATAGACAGCCCTCCCGGTAACTTGAAATAGTTGTTGAAATGGCAGGTAATGCATGTATTCTTTAGTCGCGGACTATGTTACCTCCTCAATGGCGGCGATCTTGGGCCCCAGTTCTGCCATCAGCGCTCGGCTCCTCGCTTCGTCCAGCACCTGCCGCGGCCGGCGGAAACAGTACGGTGCCAATCCCCGCTGCCTCATAACTGCCTCAAACGAAGGCCGCAGGCCATAGCGCCAGATTATGTCAATATAGGCCAGAAAACGGTTTTGCAGGTCCATAGCCCGCCCGATGTCGCTCTCGCCCACGGCGTTGTAAATGCCCAGGAAAAGCCGTGGAAACAAGTTATAGTTCATCCCGATGCCCCCGCAGGCTCCGTACAGCAGGCCTGGGCAGAGGAATTCGTCGTTACCGTTGAACACCGGCACTTCTGGGCGCTGCATCAGGATGCGCCTCATAAAGAACAGGTTCCAGTCGCTGAACTTGAACCCCACCACGCCCTCTATGTCCAGAAGCCGCAGCATCTCGTTGGCGGTCAGCGCTGTACCGGTCAGAATCGGGATGTGGTAGACCAGGAGCGGCAGCCCAGATGTCCTGGCTATCTCAGTATAATAGTCCGCCAACTGGTCCAGGTTGCGGTTGGCCGGCGGCATAGCCGAGACGGCGTCTGCCCCTGCGTCGGCGGCATGCCCGGCGAGTTCCACTGAATCGCGGGTATTGGAGGTGCCCACGTGCACCACGGTTTTCCCGCCGTATTGCCCGGATACCTCAACTGCCATTTCGGTGGCCCGCTTGCGCTCCGGTAGGAGCATATTGTAACCGTCGCCCGTCGCGCCACACACGTACACACCGTGTATGCCTTGCTTGTACAGGTTCGTTAATAGTTCGACGAATTTGCCCTCAAGAAAAACGTCATTGGCATCGCACGGGCTGGCCACTGCCGGCATAATTCCCTTCAGTCCTTGTGTCATAGTTCAGTGCCCTCCATAAAGATTCATACTTGGCCGTATTTTCTCCAATCCGGAAAGTTCATAAACGGACTTTGCGAAATACCGGACTTCTGAAAACAGCCGGTTTTCGACACCTTTCCGCCTTCGGGCCAGCCTACGGCGGACGAGGCCGGCAAAAACTTGCGAAGTAGCATTCGCCGGGACCTGGCTTTTTCCTGTCCAGAACTTCTTTAGCGCTATCATCTGAGATTGCCCGATGACAAGCATTCACAAAATTGGTATATGAGATGCCACTTTCTATGCTCTCAGACTTTGTAGGTAAGGTAAGCATTGCCCGTGTCCAAGTCAAATAATTTGATCTGCCCGTCCTTAATGAGACCACAGGTGCGCCGCCGGGCAGCCTCATCTGCAGCTAACGGGTAAGTCGTAGTTCCCGGATTGATGTGAATAACTTCACCTAACTGCGCGACGACTGGTACGTGGGTGTGGCCGGTCAGCAGATAATCTATCTGCCACTTTTGGGCCAGCGCCGCCAATTCCTGTAGCCCGAGGAGGTGGCCATGAGTGGCTAATAGCCGGATACCTTCAATCTGGGCAAACAGATAGGGCTGCTGGAGGGGCATGTCCAGCACTAACTGGTCAACTTCGGAGTCACTATTGCCCCGCACCATCAACACCGGCACGGGCATCTGGTTGATTGTCTGGGCTAAACCAGCCGGGTCATAGCCAGTGACAGGAGCGAATTTGGGGCCATGATATAATACATCGCCACAATGGATGATTATGTCGGCCTGGTTTAGGGCTAACTCTTTCGCCTGCTGCCCCCCGTCAAGGTTGCCGTGGGTGTCGGCAATCACCGCGATCTTCATTGCTATCATCCTCCCTGCTGTGCCTAAGACGTGGTAGAGTTGTTACGATCCTGCATTGCGAGCAACCGCGCAAGACACTCTTTCGCAGCGATTGCTCTCAGACCTCCCCTTTGGCACATAGATAGAGGGATATTCTCAACAATATGGAAATATCATATTAAGTCTGATTCACCACACTTAGTAATTAACCCGAAGTGATGAGCACCACTTATTGAGAGTCGCGACGAGAAGGTAGCGGCGATGCCCATTTACGAATACGAGGCTACAACGGCTGAGGGCCAGCGGAAATCAGGGACCATTCAGGCTTCCTCGCGGATGCTGGCTACCGTCAAACTGCGCCAAGAGGGGCTGCACCTACACGCCTTAACCGAGGCCCGTACCAGCCCCGCGACCGCAGGGTCGCCTGCGGCTGGGAAGGCTCATTATTCGCCATGGTATCCGCTGCGGGCCGTACCACTTAGCGCCCTGGCTGACTTCTACTCGCAACTGGGTCAATTGCTGCGGGCCGGCGTACACCCGCATGATGCTGCGGATGCACTTCAAGGACGGGTCCATCCGCGCCTACGGAAAGTGCTGGCGGAACTGATACCAGCCCTTGCCGCCGGGGAAGGCATAGCCGAGAATTTGGCCAAGTATCACCAGATCTTCCCACCTGATGTGCAGGCTATGCTCCGGGTGGGCGAGAGTTCGGGCAATTTGGACAAAATGTGCCAGGTGCTTGCCTCGCAATATGACGAAGAATTGCGCCTGCACCGTATGTTGCTCCTGCCGAAAATATATTACGGAATCGTGCTACTTTTCGCTATACTTATCCCCACTTTCCCTTGGATAATCTCGCGGGGATTCAGTTGGTATGTCCACCAACTGCTGACAGTGCTGATCCCAGTGATTCTCGGTATCATTGTGCTGATTCTATTGGGCAAAGTACTGGTAGCACTGCCCGTGGCTAAGAGTCTGACTGATGATGTTATCTATCGTCTGCCATTATTAGCGCCTCTCGGCTGGCGAGCCGCTCAAGCCCGCTTGTTGACCAGTCTGCATGTCTTGATGCAAGCGGGCATAGATCTCCCTACGGCTCTGGACCTGGCGGCGCCGACCACCGGATTGCGGCCTATGCAAGCCGAATTGCGCGTTGCCGCCGAGCAGGTGAGACAGGAGATACCAGTTGCCCAGGCTCTACAGAAATGCCGCGCGCTGTCCGACCAGGCCAAAGGTGCTTTGGGCACCGCCCAGCAGTCGGGACTGTATGAACAGGCCCTTGAAAGGTTGGCGGAAAGAGCGCTTGAGCAGCGCGAGGCCATAATTAAGAGAATCGCCACCGTGGGGACTATTGGTTCCTTGCTCATAGCCGGTATAATTACTGCCATTGCGGTGGGGATTGGTTGGTTGAGTTACTTTAATGCTCTATTTGATGCTGGCGAGAAGTTGATGCCCTGATGAGACAGATAACCTTAAGCCGGCATCGCGTTCGCGTAGGCGGGGTCCTCCGACCCCGTGTCGTTAATCGGCGCAGGTTGGCGAACCTGCGCTACACGAGATATGGGCACTTCGCCCGTTTGCTGGTGCTGTTAGCACTAAGCATCACCCCAAGGACTGCTGGGGCCTTGCTCAATGGAGATTTTGAAGACGCGGGCAAATCGTGGACGCTGGTGGGCGACGCCGAGGCGGTGGCTTTTACTGCTGATAAGCCCGCTGCGGGCCAAATATGCCTCAGGCTGGAGCGCAGCCAGTCCGCCGTCGGCTGGGCCGTCTCAGCGCCCCTGCAAGATTTGCCGGCCGGCCCGCTGCAACTGTCATTGCAGGCCTCTCACACCTCGGGGGCCGCCGAGTTGGCGGTCGCTTTCGTGACTTCCCCCTCTCAGCAACCGGAGACCGTCAGGCCCCTGTGGCATATTGCGTTGCCGCCTGATAACCATTGGCACCGTCTGCAGGCGGCGCTTGTGGTACGGCACCCAGAGAATTCACCCCTGCATCTCGCCGTCGGAGTAGTTGGTGGGGAAGGACTATGGCAGGTTGACCAGATGGAGATACAACAGTACTCACCGCCAGATGAGACTGGGCCGGGCCCCAGCGAGGATATCCCCGCTGCGGTGGCTCCCGCGCCCTTGCCGCCAGATTGGGAGCCTCGCGGCGACCTTGACGCCATCCGCCGCCGCGTGGGTAACGACGAAGAACTGATAGTAAATGTGAATGGTATGGAGATTGGCGTTACCGCCCAGGCCACGGTGCAGCAAGGGATTAGACACGGATTATTGACATACGCGGTAAATCGGGGCCAGACCACCAAGCAACTGACAGTATCCGTCCAAGGTCCGCCGGGCACCTTCATACCCGATTACACCGTGCCGATAGCGGCCCGGGGCACTACTCGCTTCTTCCCTCCCGTCCAGATGTTGCGCACCGGGACCAGATGGGTCAAGATGACCTTCTCCTCAGGGGGGCAGAGCGCGGCAATGGCCGTTCGCCTACAGTGCCGGCCGACCAATCCCACTGTGGGCTGGACGGTCAGGAAACTGGCGGATATTCTGCCAGGCACAGTTGCCCAACGGCTGACCGATCTGCCAGCCCAATTTTATCATATCACGCTGACTGATAGCGACGCCGACCGGCCAGCGGTTGCCCAGGTCATCTCTCAATTGGACGGTGAGGTCGCCTTATGGCTGCCTCGGGTCTATCAGGCCAATCTGGACACTCTACGGGCGCGGCTTCAAGAAGTGGGTGCTCAGGAAAAAGTGGTCTTGGTCGGCCTGTCGCCTGCTGACTCTGGGGCTGATACTTCCGGCACCGCTCTGGTGGCCGAAATGCAGCAATTTGCTGAGCAGATTAAGGATACTCTTCCCGGCGCCCGCCTGATTTCTCCGCCCTTCTCTCTGACCCCCACCGCCACAGGTCTGCAACCTTCACACCAGCTTACTGAAGCCTCAGCGGCCGGCCTGGCGTCAGTAGTAGACCACCTGGCAGTGCGCGTGCCTGCGTTGCCCGAGGGAGCAGTCCTGGAGGAACGGGCTGACGGTCGACCACGGCAGGTATTGAGCAACTTCTGGACTGACTTTGACCGCGACTTTGGCTTTGCCTCTCTGCGCGCATCTCTCAATGAGACCGGGAGCCGTCTGCCGTTGCTTTTGATGGGAGTAGGTACTGAAGCCACCAGTGACGGCCGACTGGACGCGCTGCTTAATGCTCGCCTGATTATAAAGGCTTTTGCGCAAGGAATTGCTGGCGCCACCGTCATCACTCCAGCCGATGAATATGTAGGTGAAGGCCAGTCAACCTCTGTCGTCTCGCCGATGTGTGCTGCAATCCAGGAACTAACTCGGGAGTTAGCCGGAGCGGCTCCTCTGCTTTGCTTGGCCGATACCGAGGACTTTTCGGGTCGCCAGGACCGGCCCGTGGTCTACCGAGTGTTTCGCCGAGAGGATGAGGGAATATTGTTTATGTGGAATAACACCTCGGCCCCTATTGATGTGGCTGTGGTCATGCGCTGTATACCGCTACAACTTCATCTGCTGCGCCTATCGTACTGGGGCGATTTTGTCACCCGCCAGTTTCACGGACTGTTCCGGTTCAGCGAGGAGGCTCGCCGCAACCATCAATCAGCCGTATACGTGCGTATCAGACCGCTACAGGTGGTGGGCCTGACCTTCAATCTGAAGAACGCTCACTCCGGCTGGCTGCGCGAAGTCGCGCCGCGTCCTCCGGTGCCGCGTGGACGTGGCCCTGCCGATCGGCGACCTCGCGAGCATCGGCCCTGGGGGCTGGGCCAGTAGTAAGATACACTGTCGCCTACGGCTGGGCAGCAAGCGAAGCCCTTCGGCCCCGATACCAGAAAGTGTAGTGGTCAGATATAGGGCTGCACGGGTGCAGTCTCACCATTAGATCCGCCAGATCGGTTCACGCCCAGGGACTTGTACAGTAGCACAACTGCCCGAGGGAGGGACGGTTAGGAGGTGAACCGCTCAGGAGTGAGGAAATGATTACTAACCTGTGTATATTTCGAGCAAACTAAGAATTGCGACTGGCACAAACGGGAGATAGGAACCAATGCGGTCGCTACTGGTGGGTATCGCCGTGTTAGTAATCGGGGCGGGCCCCGGGCTAACTGAGGATATTGTCTTGGTGAACCGAGCCCGGGCGCGCTGCACCATAGTGCTACCCTCGGAACCTGACGAGAACGAAAAACTGGCCGCCAGCGAGATAACTTCGTACGTGGGTAAGATGTCAGGAGCCCAGGTGCCCATTCGGACCGAGGGAACACTGCATTCTCGCTTGCCGCTCCACATAGGCACAACTGCTGAGAATAAGCCTCTGATAGCCCAGCTTCCGCCTGACTCACAGGGGTTTGTTATAGTTGCGCGTCCTGATAGAATTAACCTGGTGGGTGCTACCTCCATTGGCACCCTGTACGCCGCTTACGATTTTCTGGAGCGCTTAGGCTGCCGATGGTTTATGCCTGGTAAGACTGGCGAGATTGTGCCCCATAAGCCCACGGTCATCATCCCACCCTTGCAAGTGGTTGAAGAGCCAGACTTCGTCGGCCGGTATTTAGAGGGCGAAGCCACCTGGGCGAAGCGCAATAGACTGGGGGGCAAGTACTTCCCTACTGCTCACTCCTGGAATAGGCACGTCCCGCCCAAGAAGTACTTTGATAAACATCCCGAGTATTTTGCTTTGGTTAATGGCAAGCGGCAGCCCACACAGCTTTGCACTTCCAACCCTGATGTCATCAAACTGGTGGCCGAGGTCATCAAGGACAATATTCGGGCCAACCCCGAGAATCCGTGGGTGGGCATTGGGCCCAATGACGGCGGCGGCTTTTGTGAGTGTGAGAACTGCCGGGCCCTGGATACCGGCGATTGGGACCCTTACAGCGGTGAGATCTCCATCACGGACCGGTTCCTGGCTTTTGCCAATGCCGTCGCCGCACTGGTGCATGAGGAATTCCCCCAGGCCAAATTTGCCTACTACATCTACCACACCTATATGCGTCCCCCGCTGAAGGTCAAGCCCGACCCCAGCATTAGCGGGGCTCTGGCGCCTATTACGCTGTGCCGCGTGCACGGGCTGGGCAACCCTCTATGTCCCGAGCGGGTTTATTGGGGTAAACTAATTGAGCAGTGGCCTCAGGTGATGAAGGAGGTCTACCATCGCGGCTACGCCTACAACCTGGCCGGCCCGCAGGTCCCGCTGAGCCTGGTCAGCGTCTGGCGTAAAGAGGTGCCAGCCTGTAAGCAAGCTGGCCTCGTGGGCTTTCGGGTCGAAGGAGCAATTTGCTGGGCCAGCCACATGCCGACTCCCTATATTATGGCTAAACTGTTCTGGGATGCTGACGCCGATGTGGATGCCTTACTGGATGACTACTTCTCCAAGTTCTTCGGGCCAGCGGCTGGCCCTATGTATCACTACTGGAAAATACTGGATGAAGCACTATACAATGCGGACTTCCACACTGGCAATGCCTGGAATGTACCCGACTGGTATCCACCCAAAGTAATGGAGCGGTTGAGCGCACACATCGGCGAGGCAACCGGGCTGGCTAATTCCGAGCCGTATCGCGAACGGGTGCGCCTCTTCGCCCGTGCCTTTGAATACTTGCAAGCCTTCCAGAGACTACTGGCGAGCCAGCAGCGCTTTGACTTTGTGACTGCGGCCAAGGCCTATGATGATATGCAGGCCATCGTGGACGAATTTATGGCTTACGATCCACCCCTGTTCAACAAATATGGCGCTCCCCGCTTCCTGCCGCGTTTCTGGAAAGAGGCGATTTACCAGGGCAAGGAGCGGACGACCGGTGGCAACGAGTTAGCGATGGCATTGCCTGACGAATGGGAATTTCTGCTCGACCCGGCTAAGGTGGGCAAGGGGCAACAGTGGTATGAGCCTAACCTGAAAGGGGGAAACTGGCAGAAACTCAAGACCTATTCGGCAAGTTGGTCCGACCAGGGCTTGCGCTATTATAAGGGTAAGGCGTGGTATCGCCAGACAGTAACAGTGCCTGCGCGATTTCAGGGCCGCCAGTTATTCCTGTGGTTCGGCGAAGTGGATGAAAAAGCTGAAGTGTGGGTAAACGGTCGGCTGGTGGGCGAGGATGGTCCCGGACCATTTGAGTTCGAGGTGACTGACTTCGTGGACTGCGGCCGGCCTACTATCATTGCCGTGGAAGTGACCAATGAAGTCGTGGATGAATTGGGCACCGGCGGGATAACCAAGCCGGTGATGATTTGGGCTGGGTCTGTACAATAAGAGCAGCGAACTCAGCCCCAGGTGGGCACTATATTAGAGCTGTTTGTGGCAAAGGCTAACTATATGCTCGGCAATCCATTTGTGGAGAGGTAACCGATATGTTATCCCAACGGACCCTATCTGTGTTTGCCCTTGTTCTGATTGTCGTGTTGGCTGGGTGTGGGAGTAGTGGTGGACCAGCGCCCTCAGCGCACTCGCCAGCCCCGCCGGCAACTCCCTCCTCCGGTCCCCTTACTCACCTGACCCAAAATGGGTCCTATCTGGGTGATATGGACGGTGACGGCCAGCCCAGCGTGGGCGATGCCATAAAGATACTGCGTATCGTGGTGGGCCTGGACTCTGGAAACGGCCGCGCCGACGCCAACCAGAGCGGTAGCCCTGATGTGGGTGATGCCATCAAGGTACTGCGGTGTGTGGTGGGGCTGGAATCCTGGCCTATAGGCATATACCAACCTGATGAGTATGAGTTCGATGTCCAATGGGATCCAAGTACGACGCTGGTGGAGGAGAGCCAACTGGCTTTGCTCAAAGACGCCGATACTGACAACCACGTCTACACCTTTGATGCGGCGGGAGTAGCCAGTAGTGGGCTGGATCTTTCGCCCGGAAGAATCCTGCTCATCCACGGCCTGGCGCTGCGCAAAATTGGCTCGGTGCAGCAAGTAGGGTCGGATTTAGTGGTGGAGACCGAGTACGTTCCGCTGACCGAGGCGATCACCGAGGGCACTATCGCTTGGGACAGGCTGATAGACTTTTCAGCGGAGACAATATCCACGGTGACCGTCGCCGGTCAGGAAGTCAGGCCCCGGGCAGACGGCGTTGTCCCCCAGTTCAAATTCACCGTTGGCGATTTCACTTATGATATAGACTGGAAACTGCTGGGCGATAAGGCCACATTTAAGTTCACCGTAGAGAAGTCATTGGCCGGCCCCGCCGGCGCCAAGTTCGTCGCCGAGGGCGAGATCCGTAGTTTCCGCAGCAGTGATCTCATCGCGATTAAAGGGAAGCAACTCCAGAATTTCGACCACAAATTGGAAGGCGTAGAAGGAGACCTGACCCTTAGCCTGATTGTGGCTGCCTCGGGCCGCGACGTGGTCAACCTGGAACCGACGTACACGTTGCTAACAGTGCCTTTTATGGTGGGTATACTACCGGTAGAATTAACTATAAAGATCCAATTTGTCATCAATGCCTCGGTGCCCATAGAAGGCTCATCCCAAATAAGTGCCCGATTTACCTATGATAGTGATTTGGGGCTGCACTATGACGGCATAGATGTGCAGAATGATGCTCGCTTAGGTGACCTGACGATGGATGGGGACAAAACGGATGTCGGCGCCGGGGCGGCCATCGGCGTCAATTTTGGGATAGGGTTTCCCCGCATCGGACTGAGCATACTTCGGGAAAGCGTTGTCGGCTGGGCCCAGCCGGCCTATCTGATTGGGGGCAGTTTCACTTTTACCCCGCCCTGCAAAGAAGTGAAAGTACGCTTCCTGGGCGCGGCCGGCTACAGCTTGAGCTTCTTTGGCAAGGGACCCAAGTTCACTGGCAGCACGACCTTCTTCGATCAGGAGAAGGTTATCTTCCGCAGCGCAGAATGTCCCGACACTACTAGCGCGGCTCTGCACGGGCTTCATAGCCTCTACCTTCAGACATTGGGGCAACTTCTGGGCGTGGATAGTATGCTTATGCCGACAAGCAGTCTTCGGCACGGCTACCTGGCCTATCCTATAGTTGCCCGGCAGCCGACGACACCGATGGGGGAAGTCCTGCTGTTGAAATGAGAGAAAAAAGCCCCCGGCGTGGAAGCCGGGTATTGCTACTCAAGCAGGAGGAATTCAGAAGCCAGCCCGAGAAAGTATTAGCAATATCAGGCTAAACTTCCGCCGTTCGGTCATTTGCCTTCACCTTCATCGGATGCTGTCGGCCCATGCCCCAGTTCCCCGAAGTAACCCCAAGTGTGCTTCGATTCTGCTGCCCACCAGGCCCCGGGCCCAGCCTCCGGCCATCTGGCTGCGACAGAAGTTGCCAGTACAAAGAAAAAGAACCTTCGTTGGGGAGGGAATTGTCTACGCCTCCTCCGAAAACCACTCATTGGACCTAAGCAGCAGTATAGATCAGGTATAGACCACCCAGTATTACCAGCACGCCGCAGACCTGTTTGAGCACAACAGCTCCCCGCGAGTCTTCGCTCCAGTTTAGATAACGCTGTACCAGCTCTGTTGAAGTCCCGGCGGTCACGATGACCGAGCAGTGTCCTACACCATAAGCCAACAATAGGAGGATGCCGTAGGCGGGATTAGTGGTCGCCACCCGAATCGTGACGGCCAGCATCGGTGCCATGTAGGCGAAGGTGCACGGTCCCATAGCAATACCGAAGACCAAGCCGAGGACCAGAGCGGCCAGCAGGCCCTTGCGCTGCATCGCGCCCGGACCCGCCCCGCTAAAGGAGAGAGGTATCACACCGAGCAGATGAAGCCCCACCAGAAAAAAGACCGCTGCCACCACATAATTCCCCCACACACCGATGTCGCCCATCATACGCCCCAGTGAGGCCGTGATTACGCCAATAAGAGCGATAGTGACCAGTATCCCGCTGGCAAACAGTGTGGAGAGCCAGAACGCGTGGCGGGTGGAGGTGCGCCCGTGCTCGTCAATGAAGCCGACGATGAGGGGGATGCTGGCCAGATGGCAGGGGCTGAGCAGAATGCTGAGCACTCCCCAAACAAATGCTGCTCCGAGCGCCACCACTGCAGTTCCCTCAACTGCCCGAGTGAGCGTGACAAACAGTTCTGGTAGTTCATTTCACCCCCAACTCGGCAAGTTTACTGACTATCTCTTCTTTGGGGAAGAACCCGATGTGGCGGAAGACTTCCTTGCCGCTGCTGTCGTAGATCACCTGCGTCGGTATGGTTTGTACACCGTACTTATCTGCCTGCTCGGGATGCTTCCATACATCAACCATGTCAACCTGTAGCTTCCCGGCATACTCTTGGCGAAGTTCGGCCAGGATCGGCTGCATCATCTTACAGGGAATGCACTTTTCCGCGCCAATCTCTACCAAACGGGGCAGACGCGTGGGCTTCGATTCCTCCGAGGAGGCTACCTCTTCCACTGTCTCGGGCTTGGCGGAGGGCTCAGGTTTCTCCGGCGCGGGAGTAGCAACGGTCTGAGGCTGAGACTTAGGCGTGGACTGTTCAGCAGGCTTGCCCGACCGCGCTGCTGGTTCTGCAGAAGGCCGTTCCGCCGGAGTCGGCTCGGACAACCCAGTATCTGCCGTTACCGGAGGCTCCTTGGGCTCGCCAGCCTGCTCACTTGCCTCCCCCATGCCGCTGGGAACTTCGGCTATCTGCGTGGCGGTCACGGTCTCTTCCTCCACTGATGGTTGCGGCCTGTTGGTTTTTAGCACGATGACCACCAGTATAGCGAAGACCACGAGCGCTGCTATCAGCGCCCTTTTCTGTTGTGACACTATTATCACCTCATGCGTCGCTAGTTTTACAACTTGGCGAATTCCAGCACCATCCTGGGGCTGACTGTCAGTTGCCTGTATAGCTTTCAGACCTCGCCCATCCAGGCCCCTATCTCCTCGGGACCGGGAATCCGCCCTGATGCTTTGACTTCGCCATCAATGACCAGAGCTGGAGTAAAAGCTACACCGAACTTGGCAATTTCGGCTACGTTGGTTACTTTCTCTATTTCTGCTTCTACTCCCGCTCTCTTTATTGCTTCCTCTGTGTTTGCTGTCAGCTTCCGGCATTTAGGGCAGCCTGTGCCCAGAATCTGAATGCGCATATTATCTTCCTCCCAAAATCGTTTATGTTAAGTCAGCGGGCTAGATCAGTCCGAATATCAGACCGGCGAGTGTCGAGAAGCCGACGATGAGCGCGATGTAGGTAAGGGCCTGCTTCGAGCCCATCAACCGATTGAGAACAATCATGCTCGGGATGCTCAGCGAATAGCCGGCCAGAAACAGCGCCAGCGCCGGGCCCTTCCCCATCCCCATCCCCATCAGCTTCTGGATGATGGGGATCTCAGTGAGTGTCGCAAAATACATCAGCGCACCGAAGATCGAAGCAACAAAGTTGGAAGAAATCCGGTTCCCGCCGACCAGCGCCTGCACCGTGGCCTCGGGCAGTAGCTCACCGAGCAGACCGGCAGCAAAAACCCCCACAAAAAGCAGCGGTAGTATTTGCTTGGTGAAGGTCCAGGTTTCGTCAACCCAACTCCGCCGGTCGTCGCTGACCAGCTTCGTGGTAATGATTACCGTTAGGCCGCCCAGCAGCACTGCTACAATGGACCACTTGATAACCGGGGAGATCTTCAGTCCCAGTACGACCAAGTTCGCCACTTGCAGCCCAAAGAATAGGAGGAGCATGCCCATTGTCATCTTGCCCTTACCCGCCTCATCCAATAGGAAGCCCGTCCGCTCCTCATCACGGCGCCGGAACATAACCGCCAAGATCAGCCCGGTAACGATAGCGATGAAGAACGACGCGATAATCCGGGCGATGGACAGGTCCCAGCCCAGGACCATCCCCGTCAGGAAGACCGCCGTAACGTTGATAGATGGACCGGCGAACAGGAACGCGGCAGCTGGGCCGATGCCCGCGCCGCCGGTGTAGATCCCCGCGAACAGCGGCAGAATCGTGCACGAACAGACCGCAAGGACGGCTCCCGAGGATGCCGCCACCGGGTAGGCAATATACTTCTTCGCCTTCGGGCCCAAGTACTTCAGGACGGCGCCCTTCTTCACGAACACCGCAATGCCGCCGGCGATGAAGAAAGCGGGCACTAGACACGTAAGCGTGTGCTCACGCGCGTACTCACCAAGCAGCATAAGACCTGCCGCTATCGCCGACTGAGCGAGATCGTGTCCCCACGGCACGAAGTAAAACACCAAGAACGCTGCGACCAGCAGCAGGAACTTCTGGCGCTCATTCATTGTTCATCACCTTCGCCAACTGCCGGTCGCAGCCACAGAGCTTTGTCTGTTAGGTTGGCTCACCTGAGTGCGAGTGGTAGTAGCGAGTCGTTTCCGATCCTCGATGACCTGATCGTTGTCCTCGCCCCACTCAGCCAGGAGGATGAGCACTTTGCCCACGAGCGCCTGTGTCAGTGGTTGGGCCAGTGAATATATCACCCACTGGGCATCACGGGTGTCTTTGACCAGACCAGCGTGCCGCAGAACCCCTAGGTGACGTGATACCCGGGTTTGGGACATCCCAGTAGCCTGCATCAACTCGCAGACGCAGGCCGGCCGGACCTGCAAGCATTTTAGTAGCTGCAAGCGGCTGGTATCAGCCAGGGCCTGGAATAGTCTCGCTGCATCTTCCATTATTATATTCTCCTATTCGCTTATGCACATATCACATTATAGCACACACCTCACCACTTGTCAACCCCCAGGCGGCTACTTCACTCCGAGGAGGAATCCAGCCACTGGTCGGGAATAACTTATTAGACGCTCAGCAGGAGGTGACCACCCCATCGCCGAGGTCGCTCAAAGACCGTTAGGTATAGTGATTGCGCAGGCGGGCCTGGGGGTACTGGCCGTAACTGTAATTATGCTGGTGGCGGCAAGACTGTCGGGCCTGCGGGTGACGCTTGGCCAGGGCTTTGTGGCGGGTGTCGTTGTGGCCCTGGTCAGTTTTACAGGCATGGCGATCGTGTCCCTGCTGCCAAGCGTTGCGGCCGTCATCGCCGTGCTCACAGGGGTGACAGGCGCCTCGGTCTTTATTATAAAGATCATCTTTGCGGCCACCTGGGGCCAGGCCGCTTTGGTCTGGATTATCAATGTCGGGGCCCAATCATTGCTGGCAGTTATTATCCGTCAACTGATGGCCTGAGCAAACAGGCAGCGAGTAAACTACTAAGGAGAGAACTGCTAATGACAGAGCCGCGTTTTTCAGTGGGACTTTGGGTCTTGGGCAAGTGTGGGGACCGGTTTTTGCTGGACGGATACGGCCCGGATGTATCCCTGGAACCGCAGATAAAGCAGGCCGGGGCCATTGACGGCGTCGGCGGAGTAGAATGCCACGGCTCGGATTTTGACGACTTCCAGGTAGAGCGCTATGTGGATTTGATGGCTGAAAACGACTTGGTTACCACAAACGTCAATACCAATGTCTGGGGGTTTGCCAAGTACGGCCTGGGCGCATTCACGCACCGTGACCCGCAGATCCGCCAGCAGGCCATTGACGAGGGCAAGCGGTCCTGTGAATTGGCCCGCCAGATTGACTCGCCCAGCGTGGCCTTGTGGCTGGGGGCCGACGGCTTTGATTACCCGTTTCAGATAGACTACCGCCACCACTGGGACCTACTGATTGACGGCATCGCCCAGGTGGCCGACGAGGCCGCCCCCGATTTGCAGGTGGGCATTGAGTACAAACTCAAGGAACCGCGCACCCACATAAGCATATCCAACGCGGGCATCTGCCTGGCCACAATCTTGGAATTGGACCGGGACAATGTCGGTGGCACCATTGACTTCGGCCACGCTTTGATGGCCCAGGAGAATCCTGCCGAGTCGGTGTGTCTACTCCAGAGGCACGGCAAATTGTTCAATGTGCACTTCAATGACGCCTGGGGCTACTGGGACGATGATATGATTCCCGGCACCATCCATTTCTGGACTACCTTAGAGTTCCTGCACTACTGCCGGGTGCTCAATTACCCGGGCTGGTTTGGCCTGGATATGTTCCCCTATCGCGAGGACGGCCAGCAGGCCGCCCAGATGGCGGTGGACAATATTCGGGGTATGTGGGCGATGCTGGACAGGATTGATCCGGCCGAATTAGAGGCGGCTCAGGAAACGATGGGGGCGTTAGAGACCCAACGGATTGTGCGTCGCATCCTATTTGACTAAATTGCGCCGAGGTAACTGAAATGAGCCAGCGACTTGCCTTACACGGCGGTCCCCCGACCCGTGACACCGCCACCAACCCGTGGGCTACCACCGGCAACATCAGTGGACGCGATATGGGCCACGAAGAGATCGAACTGCTTACCGAAGTCATTCACTCGGGCATGCTGTTTCGCTACGGCGGGCATATGGTCAGTGACTTTGAGCGCGAATATGGCCAATTTGCCGGGGCCAAATACTGCCAGGCGGTAACTTCCGGGACGGCGGCGCTTCACACGGCGGTCGCCGCCCTGCAACTCGAAGTCGGTGATGAGATAATCACCACCAATATTACAGATATGGGCACCGTAATCGGGATACTCATGCAGAACCATATCCCCATATTCGCCGATGTAGACCGTCGTACTATGCTGATTGACCCTACACAAGTGGAGGCTGCTATCACTGACCGCACCCGCGCAGTCATTGTCGTCCATCTGTTCGGCCAGCCTGCGCCGATGGATGAGATTATGCGGATAGCCCAAGAGCATAACCTGTATGTGATTGAGGACTGTGCCCAGTCGCATGGCGCCAAGTGGGATGGCCATAACGTGGGTACTATTGGCCATATCGGCTGCTTCTCGCTCCAGCAAAGCAAGCAGATTACCACTGGTGACGGTGGCATGGTCATAACTAATGATGACGAGGTGGCGGCCCGCTGTCGCAGTTTCCAGGACAAGTGTTATGACCGCAGCGGCGCGCCGCGTAACCCCTGGCATCTGGGTATCAACTACCGGATGAATGAACTGACCGGTGCGGTGGCTCTCGCCCAAACCCGAAAATTGCCTCGCCTCTTGCAGCGCCGCCGCCGCACTGCTGAGTTATTGCTACACAATGTGCAGCAGATTGAGGGCATTGTTCCCCCGTACGTCTATCCCCAGGCCACCCATAGTTGGTGGAAGTTTAGTTTTCAGATTGACCAGGAACTGCTCGGCTGCACCGCCCAGGAATTTGGCCAGGCCATTGCTGCCGAGGGGCTGCCCTTTGGCACCGGCTACGCCGGAGGAGTACCTATGTGCACCTATGCGCTGTTTGCCCAGCACCACGCTTATGGCAGCGGCCACTTCCCCTGGGAACCGCCGTACGGCCGTATGGTCGAATACAAAGCCGAGGACTATCCAGAAACTATCTGGGCCCAGCAGAATGTCTTCTTCGCCAGTTGGAACGAAGGCTATACCGAGGAAGATGTAGAAGACATCACCCGAGGGTTGGCGAAAGTAGCCGCCTACTACCGAGGAATGTAGGGGCGAAACCTGTTGCGCAGCAGCAGGTTCCGCCCGCGCATGGTCGAGGCAGGGATGCCCCTCCCACGGCGTGTTGGGGACACTCTTAACCTGGGAAACGTGAGGAAATATGGACCAAATGCGCGACGTAGCTGCTGAAACCGACCAACGCGGTATCACCATTGATCGCGTGGGCGTGCGCGATATCCATCTGCCGGTGATGATTCGGGAGAAGAACGGCGGGATGGCGCGGGTCGTGGGGCGATTTGATGTGAGCGTCCAGTTACCTCACTATGAGCGCGGCACCCATATGAGCCGCTTTGTGGAGATTCTATCTCGCTGGAGCAAAAAAGCGGTGGCGATGGCGGAGATCCGCGAGATGCTGAGCGAGGTCCAGAAGGCTTTTAATGCGCAAACGGCTCAACTTAGCCTCCAGTTCAAGTATTTCCTCCAAAAGCAGGCGCCCGCGACCGGCTTACCATGCCAATTAGACTATGACTGCCTCTTTGCCGGTGAAATGCGCGGCGATTACTACACCTTTACCCTGGGTGTTGCCGTACCCATAACGACCCTGTGCCCGTGCTCTAAGGAAATCTCTGACCGCGGCGCGCATAGTCAACGCGCCGAGTTGTCCGTCCGCTTGCGCTCAGCCGATGGTTTCATAATCTGGCTGGAAGATCTGGTGCCCTTACTGGAGGCTCAGGGCAGCAGCGAGATTTTCCCCATGCTCAAGCGGGCCGATGAAAAAGTAGTCACCGAGCGGGCTTATGATAATCCTAAATTTGTCGAAGACGTCGTTCGGGACACCGTACTGGCCATCCGCGACCTTGCCAAGGTCAGTTGGTTTTCGGTACAATGTAATAGTTACGAGTCAATCCATAACCATATCGCCTATGCCTATGCGGAGAGTGGTGGATAATGAGGGAAATCTTCATTGCCGTAGTGCTGGCTGGTTTGGGAGCGTGGCTGCTGTGGCGGGGTTACCGCTTTTGGCAGTCACTGATGAGCCAGGCGAGCCAGATATCTGAAGAGCCGGGACCACCGTCGCCCGAGACGGTTGAAGTCCGCGGGCCAGTCGGCCCTGATGGGCTGGTGTTCCTATTCGCTCACGACTTTGTCAGCCCACCGCATCCCGGACGCCAGCCTGCTACTGGTCAGAGGGCTTATGCCCCGCTGACCAAGGATGCCCTGGATGTCCAGGAGTGGGCTTGCCGCCTGCTCTACACGGTGCTGGCCGAGCAGCATCAACAAGACCGGGTAGATTTCCGGATTACCGAGCAGACTGCCACGCTGATGCCTCCGTTCCCCTACAAAGCCTGGCAACTGGAAGTCAAACGCCTCCAACCCCTGTCGGCTTCGCCCCTGAGCGATTGTATGAATGTGGCTTTTGATATGCTTCATAAGCGCCAGCGGGTCAAGCAGGCCAGTCAAGGCGCTGAAGAGCCTGAAACCGAGCAGCCCTGGTGTGATCTGAGCGAACTGATTGAATGGGTCCTGAAGACGGTGCGCACCGAGATGAGTTTTTGGCAGCGCGAGGGCGTCTGTCTGGATTTATGCCGCTATGTTCAGGAGTCACTGGTCGGCGCCGGCTACTTGATAGAAAAGCCTCGCCGTACCTGGCTGGAACGACTGCGGCGGCGGAAATTTGAGCCTAATCAGCCGGCTATTGAATCTCTTGAAGATGAGGTTGAAAGTCTCAAGCAGCGCCTTGTCGGCTTCCGCCGTCAATGCGGCTCGGCCGACGCCCAGGAGACTGCTGAGGACCTGACCGCTCCCATTAGAGACGCAGTGGCCAGCGACTTAATGGAGCCCGATAGGCCGTTGGACGAGTTGCCCCTGGACGATTGCCTGCGCCTAAGTGTCTACCAGGTCGTGGTGGAACTGCGCGATATTGAGCCCAAACGCGGAGGGATGTGAGCCCATGGCCCGTGGAGAGCTAATTGAGTGGATTGTGATGCTGGCGATCATTGTGGCCGTGTGGCCCATCGTATTCTTCGGCTGGGCCCCGCCATACTACCGCTTCCCCTTATACGCCATATCTCTGATCGCCCTGGTCATCATCTTCCTCCGCCGCCTCCGCCGCACCCGCGAAGGCCTGGAAGAAAGCGAACGAATGAAGCGGGGCGCCCCCCAATCGGAGGCTGATAAGAAGTTGTAGGCTTCGCCGTCGCAACGTAGAAAACCCAGAATTGAAGCTCGCCTAGTATGCAGGTTCACAATTCTGCGAAGGAGGAATTAATTATGAAGACTCGATGCGTGTTGGTAGTACTAGGAGCGATGGTCATGTTGTTCGTCTTCTGCTCGTGTGGAAGGTCGCGGGCACCAGTACCGGTCAGGCCAGTGCCACCTTCTCCGCCAGTGGCAGAGGAAAAAGCCCCAGCACCGCCCGTGGACAAGCCGGTTGTTGAGAAGGAAGAAGCTACCAAAGAGCCAGTAGAGAAGCCGACACTGGCTCCGTCCAAGCGAAAAGTCCAGAAGCCCGATCCAGTCCGGACATTATTCGACAAAGCGTTAGCAGCCCAAGGCCGAGTCACCGTTCCTTCAACTGTGACCCTCAAAGATTTTGTGAACCAGTGGGGCAAATCGGCCTCAATGCGTTCTAGTGACGGTGTCCTACATACGTGGGGACTCGCCATAGACGAAAACGGCAACATAGTTAGGAAGGAACGCCATTGGGATTACTTGGCAATGCTGCTATCATACAACGACGGGACTATGCGACTGCAGGTGGAAAGGATGGAAAAAGACGGGTAAGATCACCTTAGACGGCAAGCAGTAGGCCGTGCCAGACCTTCAGCTTATGACTGTAAAGCAGGCCGTCAGAATAAAGAGGTATCCCTAATGAGCAAGAGATGGCTTTGGCTGATAATGATGGCCGCCGTGGTCGTGTTCGTGGAGGGCTGTCCCGATATAGCTCCGACACCGTCACAGCAACGCCCAAAGGCCACTCAGCCGGACGTGGAGAAGGAGTTGTTTACGAAAGAGAATTGGGCAGTGCTTGCTACGGATCCGGACAGCCACAAAAATGCGTGGGTGGATATTGTCGGCAAAGTGTTCGCTGATGTCGACAAGGACGCCAACGCAACGTACCTGCAAATGTTCTGTGACCCACAAAACAGTGAATGGAACACAATTGTCATATATGATGATCCGGCGTTCCAGGTGAGAACTGGTGATTTCGTCCGTGTCACAGGAATAGTTGTAAAGGAGGTAGAAGGTGAGAATGCCTTGGGAGCCAAAATCACAGCCCCCCTGATTGCGGCTGTCAACGCCGAAGTTGTCGACGCGCTCGCTGCTGCTCCGGAAGCCATTCGTATAATGAACCAACAACTGACCAAAACACAACATTCTGTCTCAATCACTCTTGACAAGGTCGAGTTCGCTAGCAATGAAACCCGTGTGTTCATTACCGTAGTCAATAACACAAGCAAAAAAGCCCATATCTACGCTTGGCAGGCTCGTATCCTGCAAGGCGACTCTCAGTTTGACAAGAAGCATACTCGGTTAGACTATCCGGAAGTACAATCAGAGCTGCTTCCCGGCGTTAAGTCCGCTGGGGTAATCACGTTCCCCGCATTAGACCCAGAGAAGGAAATGAAGCTGTACATCGAAGCTAGATCTGAGGACTATCGTTTGGACTTTGATCCATACACATTCGTGGTGCCTGGTTCAGAGGCTGAGTAAAGCGACTGAGTGGCAGCGATTCTGCCACATAGAGGCGAGGGTTAATCGGTATTATAATGTGGAGGAGTACACTTCAGTTTTAAGTGCCGGTGCCGAATAGGCTATTGACAACATAGACAAGTTTATGTACAATAGAATAGACAATAGCGCAACGAAAAGGAGAAGGAGGTGGGCCGGTGGCTACTAACTTGGAGACTAACAGGTTCACGTCGGAGGTCTGACCCAGTTGCCGGAGAGATTACAACAGGAGGAACTTGGCGCTCTTGCGGTGACTCGGCGCGGTGAACCGGTAATGGCAATTATGTCCTGGGAACTCTTTGAGAGCATCATCGAGACCCTGGAGGTCCTGGGGGACGAGGACTTGATGGCTGTCTTACGAAAAAGCATCCAAGCCATTCGGGACGGTAAGACCTTCACCTCTGAGCAGGCGCGGCAAAAATTGGGACTATGACCTACGGGGTCCGTTGGACCGAGCCTGCATTAGAGATGTTGGCAAAGATAGCCGACCAGCGGATTCAGCGCCGCCTGTTAGAGGTTGCCGACGAGTTATCTGATGCGCCCGATAAACGAGGTCGCTGCTTAACGGGTAACCTTGCCGGTTATTGGTCCCTCCACTGGTCACGTTACCGAATAATTTATCTGACAGATGATGACACGGGGACGGTATTTGTGGTGGCCGTGGGCATCCGCCAGGAGCACAAACCCAGAGACATTTACCAACTGGCTAAAAGGCTTCTGCGCCGGGGTCTTCTTGAACCGCCCACTGAATGAGCAGACGTTTTCGCCTAATACGCCAAACATTACAACCACATGCAAGTAGACGACTTCCTACAACATATAACCGGCAGCTTAGATTATGACGAGCAGATCGTCCGCCTTGAGCGGTTGGGCGTGCGGGAGCCGCAGTATGGCGAGTTATCTGAGCCGCTGTCGCCGCCGGTGCAGGAGATGCTGGCCGAGCAGGGCATTGAGCGGTTCTATACTCATCAGGTAGCGGCCATTGAGGCGGTCCGCCGGGGCGAAAGCGTGGCCGTGGTGACCTCCACAGCCAGCGGCAAGACGCTCTGCTATAATGTGCCGGTGATAGAGCGGTTGCTGGCCGACCCGCAGAGCCGCGCCATTTACCTATTCCCCACCAAGGCCCTGGCCCAGGATCAACTGCGTGGGTTAGCGAAGTTTGTGGCTCCCTGCAATGGGCTGGACCTGAAGGCCGGCACTTATGACGGCGACACCCCCACCAGCCGCCGCCGCAGCCTGCGCGACGAGGCCAATATTATCCTCACCAACCCTGATATGCTCCACTGCGGTATTCTGCCCAATCACTCGCGCTGGGCCCACTTTTTTGACCGACTCGGCTTTGTGGTGATTGACGAAATCCACACTTACCGGGGCATTTTTGGCAGCAATGTCGCCAATGTCATCCGCCGCCTGCGCCGCATCTGCCAACATTACGAGGCTGACCCGATATTCATCCTGGCCAGCGCCACTATCGGCAATCCCGCCGAGCACGCTGAGAAGTTGATTGGCAAGCCCATCACGCTGGTGGACAACGACGGCGCGCCCCACGGGCCCAAGAGTTTTGTTCTGTGGAATCCGCCCTATATTGACGAGACCCGCACCGCTCGGCGCAGCCCCAATATTGAAGCCCAGCACTTGATGACTGGGCTGATTGCCGAGGCTAACGTCCAGACCATCACCTTTGCGCGGGCGCGAGTTACCGCCGAACTGCTGTACCGGTATGTCCAGGACGCCCTGCGCGAGCGCGACCCGCGCCTGGCCGAGAGTATTCGGCCCTACCGCGGCGGCTATTTGCCCGAAGACCGCCGCGCCATTGAGAAATTGCTATTTGACGGGCAACTGATGGGCGTAACCACTACTAATGCCCTGGAGTTGGGTATTGACATCGGCAGCCTGGATGCCGCGTTGATCGTCGGCTATCCAGGTAGCATCGCCAGCACCTGGCAGGAGGCGGGACGGGCCGGACGGGGCAGCGAGGAATCGCTGGCGGTTCTCATTGCCAGCGACCGGCCCCTTGACCAGTATCTGATGCATCACCCGGAGTATTTCTTCGGCCAGAACCCCGAGCGGGCGGTCATTGACCCGGAAAACCCCTTTATTCTGTACCGGCACCTGCGTTGCGCCATGCAAGAATTGCCCCTTACCGGCCGTGACACCAATCTGTTCGGTGAGAGTACAGGCGGAATTATCGAGATACTGGCCGAAGAGAGCCAGGCTCAGGAAGTCAAGGGCGCCTGGTACTGGACCGGGCCCAGTGCGCCGGCGCTGGAGGTCAATCTGCGCAACGCTGATGATAATAATTATATCATCCAGGATGTCACCGAGGAGAGCCAGGTAATCGGCCAGATTGACGAGTGGGGCGCATTCTCTATGCTGCATAATGAAGCCATTTATCTGCACGGGGGGCAGACTTACATCGTCGAGAAGTTGGACCTGAACGAGCGCGTCGCTTACGTGCGCCGTGGCGACTTTGACTACTACACCGTGGCGGTAGACCGCACTGACATCCGTCTACTGGACGCACCCGAAGAGCCGCCGATTGAAAAGCCCTGGCGTATCAGCCAAGTCGGCTACGGGCCGGTGGAAGTTACCAGCATGGTGTATATGTTCCGCAAGATAAAGTTCTATCAGCAGGACAGCATCGGCTTTGGCAATCTGGACCTGCCCGCGCAAACCCTGGATACGATGGCGATGTGGGTGGTGCCGCCGCGTGAGACACTGCGGCGCATTCGCCGCTATCACCGCGATCCGACCGAGGCGTTGTTGGGCGTAGCCAATGCTCTGGGCGGGGTATTGGGCTTGTATGTAATATGCGAGAGCAGCGATGTGGGCACAACCATTGATACCAGTAATCTACTCTCGCCGGCGATATTCATCTATGACCGCTATCCGGGCGGGCTGGGCTTTGCCCGCAAGTGCTATGATTTGGTCGAGGAGATTCTCACCGCTACCCTGGAGTTGATTGAAGAATGTCCCTGCCAGGACGGATGCCCCTCGTGTGTCGGCTCGCCCTTGCCGCGGTTTCAGCCCTCGGCTGAGGACATAGATAGCCGCGGTCAGATCCCCGATAAGGAAGCGGCCCGCTGCCTGCTTCACGATATGCTCCAATTAGAGCCTTACGAGCCGCCACTGCCGGCGGACTATGAACCCAGGGCCGAAGCGGAGGCCGTACCGCTGGCTGCCGAAGGCGCCCCACCGCTGGAAATTAAGCCTCTGCCTGAACATATTGCCCGCAAAATGCGCCAGCAAATCCACGACCTCCAGCAGCGCCGGCGCCACCAGTGAGTTATGCCTGAACTACCCGAAGTAGAAACCATCAGACGGGACCTGGAAAAGAGGCTTATTGGCCGCCGGATAATCAAAGCCCAGGCCTATGACGAGAAGATATTAGTAGATATGGGCAAGCGCAAGTTTGCCCGCCGCTTGAAGGGGAGGACCATAACGGGCCTGCGCCGCTGGGGGAAAGTGCTGATTGTAGAGTTGGCTGATGATTGTTGCCTCCTGGTGCACTTGCGGATGACCGGCCGACTGGCTCTGATATCTGACGATGAAACCGCGCCTGACCATGCCCGAGCGGCGCTGCACTTGGATAACGGTCAGCAACTAATCTTTGTCAATCCCCGACGGTTAGGACGGGTAGAACTGGCGGAGACTAATCACTTAGAAGAAAGCCGCCTGCTGGGGAATATGGGCATTGATGCACGGGTAGGAGATTTGGACGAACCGACCCTGGCGGATATGCTCAACTCCCACTCTATTGCCATCAAGAAGTTTCTGCTGGACCAGCGGCACATCGCCGGCATCGGTAACATCTACGCCAGCGAAATATTATTCCGGTGCCGGATACACCCGGACCGGCCCGCCAACTCCTTGACCGCTTCCGAGCAGCGCAAACTGCTGAAGGCAATACACTGCATACTGCAAGAGGCCATAGAAAACCAGGGAACAAGTGTCTCTGACTACCGCACTGGCGAAGGCCGCGAAGGACGCTATCAATATAAGTTACGGGTGTATGGCCGCGAGGGGAAGCGGTGTAAGCGACGCGGCTGTCAAGGCACCGTTGTCCGCGCTATCCACGCGGGCCGCAGCACCTATTTCTGCCCGCGGTGTCAAGGGTAGGTAGCTATATTCTGCACGGTTTGTGCGCAAGCGCTACTCATTGGCTATCCTGCTTCGTGGTGCACGGCTATGTTGGCGTCAATCCTGCGCCTTCGAGCGTGCCGGATACTTGACATCAATTCCTGCTCACTGTAATGTGCAGGTGACTTGTGTACCAGTCTCAATAATCTCAGGAGGCAATAGAAATGGGGCAACAAGGGTGGACAATTCTGGCGACGTTGGGGTTGGTCTTGTTTGTGGGTTCCTCAGTGATGGCGGAGTATGAGCATAACTTCGAGACGGCAGATGGACTTGCGGTGGAGGGTGTGGAGCTGGTTAGAGAGTTTCCGCCGGTGCCGTTCAAGCCGGGTGTGAGGATTAGTTGGAATGCACCCGACTATTATGTGGTGGATGGCAAACCGTCAGGTTACGGTCATTTTGGGGCATTAGAGCGGCTGCCCAACGGCCATCTCATGGCCCTCTATCAGGAGCAATCCACTGGTTCCCACGGCCCCGACGACCCGACGCGCCGAGATGTATGTCGGGTCTCCACCGATGGGGGCTATACCTGGAGCGAGAGTCGGGAAGTAGGCAAAGACGCGATGCTGCATCTGGGCGTGTGTGCCCTGAAGGACGGCACCATCTGGGCGGCGCCGGTAGTCAGCCGCGAGGGCCAACGCTACATTCCCCGGAGTACTGACGAGGGCACGACCTGGGAGGCTACCATACCCGCCCCCAGTTTTTTCCGCTCTACTATCCAGATGAGCAACGGCGAAATCCTGGGTTGCGCCAGTGCTACCGACGAGAACGGCCGGCGCTGCCGGGCGGTCTGGATCACTGACCCCCAGGGCAGTAAGTGGGAGCGGGTGCTGCTCGGAGAACAGTCCGGTTATCAAACTGATGAATGGTGGATCACCGAAACCGGGACGCCGGGGTTAATCTACGCCCTAATGCGCGACCAAAGCCAGGGCAACTATTACTCCCAGGCATGGTCACCTGACTACGGCCGCACCTGGCAGGGCTATTCAACCTCCAGGGTGTGGCACAGCCCGCGGCCCAGCCGGCCCTCGGTTCATACGTTGCCCGACGGTACTCTGGTTGCTGTCCACGCCGAACGCGGCCACGGTCGGATGATTGCGGTGCCCAGTTTTGACAACGGCAAGACCTGGTCCCGGGATGCCAGCATTATCGTCTTGGACGGGCGCGATGGCTGGCTGGTCGGTTCCCACGGCTACGGCGATGCGGCGCTGACTGATGAGGGTCTGATGATGGTGAGTTGGTATGCTGGGGCAAGCGGCGAAAAGGACCCCGAATCCGGCGGCCGAGGCTTCTACGGTAGCCACATTGACCCCCGCTACTTCAAGCGGCCGTGCAAGAACCTGCGGTTGGCTACTGTCGGTGACCCGGAGGACCCGCGGCTGATTGGCCGCTGGTCGTTCGACCGGCAGGTGCCAACCGTGGCCTATGATTCGGTTAATGGCAACTACGGCCGCGCCTATCGCGTTGGGCGCACCGCCGGCAATATTGGGGGCGGGCTTCTATTCAACGGGACGGATTCCAAAGTGGAGATTCCCGATACTCCCGAGATGAGAGTGCCCAATTTCTTCAGCATTGAGTGCTTCTTCCGGGCCCAGGACGTCCAGCGGCCCCAAGCCCTTATCAGCAAGCGACCTTACTACTATCTGGGGATCGCTGAGGGCAAACTCAACTTCCAAGTAGGCAATCCCGCCGACGAGAGCATGTCGACGAAGCGACTGGACAGTGAGACAATGCTGGAAGCGGGCCGCTGGTACCACGCCGCGTCAGTCCTGGGGATAAGCTATAATGGCTACAAATATGCCTGGCTTTATCTGGACGGCGAAGAGGTAGCCATTATTGACCTGTCGCACAGTGACTTTGGCAACTACACCTTCAAGGGCGCCAAGGGAGCGTACTACGTAGATATGCGTCCCGATGGAGGGCCGATGTACTATGGATACTGGCACTCGCAGGGCTACCATGTACATCCTTCAACGAATCTGCACCTGGGGATGGACAATAGCACTTTTGAGGATGTGTTCGCGGGTGAATTGGATGAAGTCTCTCTATACGGTCGGCGGCTGTTCCCGGACGAAGTCGCCGCCCTCGCCAAGCGGAACTATCCCATGCATAAGTCGGGTCTGGTTATGTCGCCGGTCATCACCCGCCCGCCGGACGGCAACTGGGGCCAGTTCCGCGCCGACAGCGAACAGCCCGAGGGTACGGTGATTAAGTTTGTGATCCTCGACGCCACGGGCAAGCAGCTGCTCAAGACAGTCAGCGACGGCGATACGCTGGCAGATATCACGGCTGACCAGATTCGCCTCGCGGCTCGTCTGACGACGAACGATCCCGCCCGCAGTCCAGTATTGAAGCGTTGGGCGGTCAGCGGGGGCACCGAGCAGTAGCCGGGGACACAGGGCAAGCCGCCAGGCCGACGGAGACGCGATAAGCGACCACAATTCACATAGGATATACAAGTACCCAATACTACCGAAAATCGGGAATAACAAGAGCCGCGGCGCAGGCTATTGGCCTGCACCGCGGCCCAGTTTGTCTCCGCAGGTGGAGTGGCGGTTACTGTATTTGTATCTTCTTGCCGGGTTCCGCCGCCGGCGCTTTGGGAGCGCGGACAGTCAGTACCCCGTCAGCAAACTTGGCCGAGACCTCATCTGGGTCGACCGCAGCCGGCAGAGGAACGGTGCGATGGAAGCTGCCGTAGCGCAATTCACGGCGGTAATAGCCTTCTTCATCCACTTCCTCTTCCTGCTTGCTGTGGCCGCTAATCGTTATGCTGTCCTCTTGGGCGCTGACGTTGATGTCCTCGCGGTTAGCCCCCGGAAGGGCGGCCTTCAATACCACCTCATCGGCGGTTTCATAGATGTCCACCGCCGGGCCAAACTCATACTCCTCCCCTTCCAGTGGCCACCAGCGCCGCGGCATCAGCCGTTCAAGCATTCGCTCCATCTCGTCGAAGACGCCTGGTACTGCCGGTCGTCGCCATCTGATTAGAGACATTGGTCAATTCTCTCCTTTGTTATAGATTTGCGTCCTACGGATAAATCTACGCGCAGCATCCTTGAGTCAAATGGCATCAAGGTCCCTGCGTCTGTTCTTATTGACGAACCAAGCACCCTAAAAGTTCACTGGAGGGCCTGATAATATACCTTCTCCATCTGGGCTACCAGCCGCTGAATACCGTAACGGGCCAGTACTACTGCCGCCGAAGGCTGACTGGCCCCTCCGGAGTCGGCCGCAGGCCACTTTTCCTGCAAATCGTAGGATTGCTGCGAGACCAGCACCTCCCACAGCTTCAGCCTCGCCCCGGTGGTGCTGACCATCTCAAATCCTCCCTCATCGGCGGGCACGGTACTTAGCAGTTCGGTCAGGGCGGCAGCCATACCCTCAACACTGTCGGCCTCCACCAGGCGCACATTGGGCAAGTCACCCAGAATCTCCACCAGAGGTGCAGAATCCACCGCTATGACGGGAATATCTGCCGCCAGAGCAGTCAAGCCCTGTGTGGGAGTGCCGGCAGTCTCACTGACCAGGACTAACACGTCCAGCGCCATTATGGTCTCTTCCTGGGCGCGGCGGTCGTCCAGGAAGACGCAGGCTCCACCAATACCTGAATTATGGACAGATTGTCCAAGCGCGGCGCGCTCACTGCCGGCTCCGATGATGGCAAACTCGACGTTAGGCATCTGGGACGACACCAGGGCCGCCGCTCGCAACCAAATATCGGTCGTCTGCTTGGCATCCGGTAAGCCCAGCACGCCGACTATGGCGGCGGCCGGATGCAAACCTAATTGCTGACGCTTGACGCCGACGTCATATAACCCGGGACTGCGGGTGGCTCTGACCGCGGGGTACACTACTTGGGCAGTTCGTGCAGCCCGGGGGGCAATTGCCGCCACCACATCCCGTTGAGCTGCGGAACGCAGGATAAGTTCGTCACAGTGTTCCAGAATCCAGCGCACCCCGAGGCGGCGCAGAAAGGTCAGGCCATTAGGAGTTAGGCCATACAGAGTGCATACTACTGGCAGCGGCCGGCGCGAGCGGGCCAGCAGGGCGACTAAGGCGGCGGACAGACCGTGAGCGTGAATCAGGTCCACGGCCTTACTTGCCAGCAACCGACGTGTCTGGCGAGCAGCGCTCAGACAGCCCCGCAGTGAACCACGCGTCAGCAAGGGTAGATTAACCCAACGTACCTGATGGCGGCTGAGGCGGCGGCGAAGATCAGCCGGCAGTGGCCCGGCCACGGTCACCTCATAGTAATCCGGTGACAGCCCCCGAGCTACAGAAATTAGTTCATCGCCCACCGAAATCTGCGCGGGGTCAACAAGATGTAAGATTCCGTATTTATCGTCCATATCCAGCCGCCCGACGCACCGCCTACGGAGAATAATAACTGCCCGACCAGCCCTGCTGCTCCAGATAGCCTTGGGCATGATTTATCCGGTCGTTATTACCCGGATGTGTGGCGAACATTATCTCAAAATCATTGGGATTGCGGCCTTGAATCTCCTGGAACAACTCCAACACCGCCACCGCTGCCGTAGGGTCATAGCCAGCCTGCTGAGCATAGGCCATACCCGCCCGGTCGGCTTCGTACTCATTATCTCGGCCATAGTCAAGCAGGACCAGGCCACCGATTATTCCGGCTACCTTGGACGCATCCTCTTTCTTGCCCAACAGCAGTTCAATAGCGATCTCCTGACCCAACTGCCGCTCCAGACGCCGCACCGCATGCTGCCGGGCCACGTGAGTCGTTTCGTGGGCTAAAATCCAGGCGATTTTGTCAGGATTATTGTCCACTGCATCCACCATTCCTCGAAATATGTAAATTTTGCCGCCAGGGAAGGCTACCGCATTGGGTTGCCTATCAGATAGTACTCGGTAGTCATAAGGATAGTCGGGGGGCTTAGCCGCACGAGCAATATCGGCGCCAATTCTGCTGACCATTGCCCGTATCTGCCGATCACCGTCCAGGCCATGCTGGGCTTCGAACTCATCACCCGCCTGCCGGCCTATACGAATCTCTTCGTCCCGACTAATCAGCCGTTTTCCCTTGCAACCGGCCACTGTCACAACCAGTGCCAACGCTGCAATGACTACCAGTACCTGAAGATAGAAACATCGCCTCATATTGCCGCCTCCTATCTTACCGACGATGGCAAGGAAGTGTAGTTCATTGGTCCACCACAATTATGCCTGGACATGAGGCGACTGTCAAGGGGACTGGGAACGGGGAACGGAAACAACACGACAACGGCGTAAGGGGCGGCCTGATAACTATAGCTTGCTGCGCCGACAGTTTCCCCTTTGAAAGTTCTTGCCGAAGTAGTACAGACTTCGGCAAGCGGACTTAGATGAACTTTAGACTTCCTCAGTCGCCGTTTTCCACTCCTGCACCCACTTAGCACGCAATTTATCGATTACATCTGGCTCTTCGATTCGCGAGAACATGAAGCCCCGATGACCAAGGTCTTTGAGGGAGGCTCCAAAGTGGTAGTAGTCATGGTCGTCCACTATTACAAAGCGGTCGTGAAATGCCTGTGATGTACGGATGGAGAGCTTCTCATACTGTTTGTTGAAGGCAGTGGCCGCTGCACTGAGTGCGGGCGAGACAGTCTTTGTAAGAATGTTCACCTCAACTGCTTGCTCCTTAGAGGTAAGTAAATCCAGCACATCCTCGTCTATATAACCGTCGATTATGACAATGCTCTGCTGAGCATGTGACAGGATTTCGGCAAGACGCTGGAGTGCATCAAAGTACTGCCCCGCAAAGAATACGCCTTCGCGGGTTACCTTCATTGAAGGGAGTTCAACTCTTGTTATGTTCGATAAGATGTCGAGACAATAATCGATGTCCGTTAATAGCAACCTAAGAGTCTGGCCTATAATGTATCCGCGACCATCAAACTCTGATGTTCCGCTCGATTTTGGGACCTCGCGGACTGGCAAGTCGCCAAACAGTGAAGGATGTTCGGAACGCAGCGTGTCACGAAGTGTAGCATATCGGTAAAAAACGTCTAGAACCGTTTGAGGGTCAAAGACGCGTGCCCGAGGGTTCTCTACCCATTTTGCTATGCTATTGCGTAGGGCTTTCAGCTTGGCTATAATCTCCTGTTGTTCCACCTCTCGTCACTCCCATATCAATCAAACTAGTCAAACATCTGAGCATGGTAACCCGTGTGCCGGTGACTCAAGATCTAGTATGCCAGAAATACCATCTTCTGTCAACCAAGATTCGGTGACTATGGTAGGGACACAGAAGGCGCCAGGCGATTGCGGGTTCGCAGGCAGTGTCACTCCTGCGAATTACGTCAGGAACTCTTTGATACTGGTCGCCACGTACCTAATCTGCTCGTCAGACAGATAAGGATGCAGCGGCAGTTGGATGACTTCAAGCGCGGCCTGGTCGGTCTGGGGTAGGGCTGTTTGATTAAGACCCAACGGGCGGCAGGCCGGTTGGGTGTGACAGGGCGCGTGGTAGTGGCGGGCAAAGCCGATGCCCTGCTGCTCCAGATGAGCGGCTAATTCGTCACGACGGTCAGTCCTGATGGTATACAGATGGTAGACATGGCGAACCCCAGGTGCCTCGGTGGGGACAGTGATCGGGCAATCGGCCAGCAATTCATTGTACAGGGCCGCCTGCTCGCGGCGCTGCTGATTGGCCCATTGTAACCTTTTGAGTTTCACCCGCAGCACCGCCGCCTGAATCTCGTCCAGACGACTGTTATAGCCCATAATCTGGTGTTCATACCTGCTGGTCTGCCCGTGATTGCGCAGCAGGCGGATTTGCTCGGCAGTTTTGTCATTGTCGGTGGTGACCATCCCCCCCTCGCCGTAGCCGCCCAGGTTCTTACTCATATAGAAACTGAAGACCCCGCAGTCTCCGAGGCTGCCCACGAACTGACCATCCACTTGGGCGCCGTGGGCTTGCGCAGCATCTTCTATCACATAAAGGCTGTGCTCTCGGGCAATGCGATTGATGCTGTCCATCTCGGCGGGATGGCCGAATACATGGACCGGGATTATGGCGCGGGTGTTAGAAGTGACAGCGGCTTCAACGAGCCCGGGGGCCAGGCAGTAGGTATCAGGGTCAATGTCCACCAACACCGCAGTCGCCCCGACGTGAACGATGGCCTCCACAGTTGCGATGAAAGTCCAGGCGGTAGTAATGACCTCGTCACCGGGGCCGATTCCCAAAGCCAACAGGGCCAGAATGAGGGCATCGGTGCCGCTGCCTACCCCGATGGCATGTTTTACGCCGCATAACTGGGCAAACTCTTCCTCCAGGGCCTGAACGTTGGGCCCCAGGAACAGTTGCATAGATTCCAGGGCCTCATCCACGGCCGCCAGCATCTCATTCCTGAGCTGCTGATATTCAGTCTTAAGATCCATTAGGGGAACTTGCATGTGAAGGCTCCTTGGTCAGGCCGAGCGAGTGTCAACTTATTACTGATTAGTCGGCGCGAACTCAACGATCGCCCTCGCAATCATCCTCCCGACGACCCTTCCCGCTCTCTCCCAAACTCCTCCTTTGTCAGTATAGCGCCCCAAGCATAAGAGTGGCTAATCTTCGCTCGCCTGTGGTGTGGTCGCCGGAGGCTCGGGCTTGGCGGTAACCTTCTTCAAGGTCTGTTGCTGTTGTCGGTATAGTTGGGTGTCGCGGTACTGCTTCAAATCTGCCAGTAAATTCTCCAGACGGATGATTAACTGGTCAAGGGTATTTTCAGGCGTGATAGCCTCATAAATCTCGACTTCACCCATCTCTACACATTTATCTGAGCCGTGATTAGAGGTAATCACCAGACGGACATATTTGGCCTCGGTAGGCGGAATATCAAAGGGCTGTTTGAGGGCTTTGTTCAGCAGGAGGCAACGTTTCACCGTCCTGTAGGGTCCCTCAGGACTGGTAGTAGAGACCTCCACCTTAACGTCACGCACCCAGCGGCCAATCACTGAGGGGTCGGCAGTGGTCGGATCAATCACAATCCTGCTTATCAGTCGCGGGAGTTCTGCTTCGAAGGCAAAGACCATCCACTCCGGCTCCTCCTCGGACGGAGCGTTTTGCGACGACCAGCCATAGGAATCGGAGGGAATGAAGTTGCCGGTCACGAATTTTCCGTCAAGGAGGTTGGTAACCTGCCACTCGGGCATTACCTGGCCATTCTCATCGCGTGCCTGGGTGGAATAAGCAACGATACGGCCACCATTAGCCGCGGCAGCGATATTGGTAGCGCCAGCTACGGTTTCAGCCGCCGCTGGGCAGTTGGCCACCCCGTTTAGCAGAGCAGCAACCAGCAGTATACTCATAAGTAACGGGCACAGTTGCTTCATAGTTGACTCACTCCTGTAATGACATTTTGACTTGGTACAAACTCAATCAGTATCTGTCTCTTCAATGGCGAAGGGCACTTGTTTAACCAGTTCGCCGTTGTGATACACTTCGATTGTAGTATTGCCCTGTCCAGTTAGGTGCAGTTCTTTGGCGGTGCCCGGGTTCATTTCCTCCCGCAATTCGGGTACCGGCCCCCCACTTTCGTCGCGCTTGATTACCTCGATTTGCTGGTCGGGCTGCTCCCCCATTACAGTGATCTTGACCACATAGCGGCGTTCGCGGGAGTCGGCCGGCTCATAGGTGTCATCGCGGCTGATACTCACGTGCGGTTCCACAGCGGGAGCCAAGCCCGGCTCCTCAGTTGGTTCAGTGATCTGCTCCGGCGGCTGCGGGGTGGGTGGCTCGGGACCCTTACTTACCACTAATGCCACCTCCGTGCCTTTCTCCACTTGCGTTCCTGAGGCTATTTCCTGACGGATCACTCGGCCTGCGGGCACCTGGTCGCTGAATTTCTCCGTTATTTGACCAATTCTCAGGTCTTTCTGTTCCAGATTGATCTGGGCCGCGTCCACGGACCGACCGGCCACATCGGGAACGGTGACAATCTCTGTGCCACGATTTATGACCAAGTCCACAGCCGTTCCCACCGATACCATTTGGCCCATAACTGGCATCTGGTCAATCACCACTCCCGGGGGCGCAGTTTCGTCGTGCTCGTAGGTTATGGCGCCTACCTTTAATTGGGCTTCCCCCAATTTGTCCTCCGCTAATGTCGCGGTATACCCCTTAACCCCAGGCACCTGCACCCTCTTAGGAGCGTGCCCTGGATAGAAGGCAATCTTAACCAGCCACACCACCAATACCAGTGTTACCAATGCCACGACTACCGCCACCACTGTGCCCCAAATGAGGGTTAAGTTAGGCGCTGGCTCGGCGGCTGGCCGGCGCCGGGCTGGGTGCGGGGTGGCTGGGGCCGGCGCGGTCTCGAAAGGCTCGGTGCCAGCCTCCTGTGAAGGCAACACGCCGGTTTTGTCCAGTTCCTGTCCCACAGCCAGTTTCTCCAAATCAGCCAGCATCTGTCGCGCTGACTGGTAGCGGCGGGCGGGGTCTTTAGCCATCGCCTTGGTTATCAGATATTCCTCGGAAGGCGTTATGTTGGCGTTGCGGGTGCGGGGTGAGGGTGGTCTCTGGCGCACATGCTTGGTGGCTATCTGGGCCGGGGTATCACCGGTAAACGGAGTATGTCCAGTGAGTGCCTCATACATTACGCACCCCAGCGAGTACAGGTCGGCCTGAGGTCCGACGGGCTTGCCCTGGGCCTGCTCAGGTGAGATATAGTGGGCCGTGGCCAAAACCATTCCCGAACTGGTCAGGGCGTCATCACCGGCCACAGCGGCTATACCGAAATCGGACAGTTTAGCAATACCTTCGTCGGTAAACAGAATGTTTTGGGGTTTGACATCGCGGTGGACCAGGCCCTGGCTGTGAGCATACGCCAGAGCCTGGCAGCACTGCTGAGCGACTTGAATCACCTTGCGGCCCGGCAACGGCGCGTATTCGCGGATAACCTGCTTCAAATCCGGTTCGGGCAGATACTCCATAACGATGTAATAGACATCGTCATCTATCCCGGTGTCCCATATCTGGACAATGTGCGGATGGTTCAGTTTAGCGGCAGCATGGGCTTCACGGCGAAAGCGGCCAACCGCCTCGGGGTCCTGGACCCATTCGGGATTGAGTATTTTAATAGCCACCGTGCGGTCCAGGTTAGTGTCAATGGCCCGGTAGACGGTAGCCACGCCCCCGCGACCGATTTCACTTTCTACTCGGTATCTGCCAGCAATAACGCTATCTTTCATCATCTCACCTCCAAGCCCTATCTATGCTGAAACTCCTTTAGGCTACCGTTGCAGAAGTGTTTTCAGTACCTCGTGTGCCACAGGGACGGCTACGTCGCCGTCGGGTCCGCCATTCTCCACCACTACTACCACCACTACCTGAGGCTCACCCACCGGAGCCAGCGCTGCTGTCCAACTATGAGGCGCGCCGTGGGGATTTTGCGCGAAGCCGGTCTTGGCTGCCACCTGTACCCCCGGGATTGCCATTGCCCCGGCAGTGCCCTTTTCCACAGCCATCACCATCATACCTTCTACGTCCGCCACAGTTTGCTGACTAACAGCCTGACCCAACCGCTGGCCGCGCCCGCGGTAGACTACTCGCCCCCCCGACTCCTTCATGCTCGCCACCAGATAAGGCTGCACCACTTGGCCGCCATTGGCTATGGTGGCAAGCAGACGGGCTACGGCCAGGGGTGTCAACAGGGTGGCTCCCTGACCAAAGGCGGCTTGCACTAACTCGCCTTCGCCCTGGGAGGCGGTCACGTCAGCCATTTTGCCTGACTTGCTGGGCAAGGATAGATTGCCCTTATCCAGCAAATGAAATCTCTTGACGTACTTGCGAAAGCGCAGGGGCCCCAGCGCTTGCCCAAGTTGGGCAAAGGCTATGTTACAGGAGTCAGCCAGCGCCCAGGAGAGGCTTAACCGACCATGACCTGAGGCCTTACGGCACTTTACCAGCGTATGAGCCACAGTCTCACTGCCCGCGCAGGTAAACGCACTGCGGGGGGTAGCCACACCGGACTCCAAGGCGGCCGCGGCGGTGAAAATCTCAAATACCGACCCCGGTGGATATAGACCCTGTAAAGGCCGGTTAAGTTCGGGGGAATTCGGGTCACCGCGAAACATCTCATAGGTTATTCTATTGTCCAGAACTTCTCCGGGGTCATAAGTAGGAGCGCTGACCAGCACTAAAATCGCACCCGTGTTGGGCTCCAAAGCCGCCACTGCTCCCCGCTTGCCTCGCATAAGTCGGGTAGCAGTGGCTTGCGCGGCGCCGTCAATAGTCAGCGTTATGTCCAGGCCGACAGGATGGCCGTGCAGAAAATTGCGCCACGCATCCTCGTACTTGCCAAGGCCTAACAATGGTTGGTACAGTGCCCATTGGAGGCCGGTCCGGTAGTTATAACCTGTCAGGTGAGCATAGACCTCTCGGCCCGGATAGGCCCAAACCCATCCCTTAGGAGTCTTGTGCCTCGCGAGGATCAACTGGCCGTCAGCGGTATGAATCTGGCCAGGCTCAATGGCGTGGGCCCGCTGCTGCGCCCGATCATTGTAGGGATGAGCCCGAAGAGCCGGAGCCCGGATCACCTGCCAGTAGCCTAAAAGGATAGCAACTACCAGGTAACCTAACAGTACCAGCAGGCTTAGTTTGGTTATATTGGACGGCAATTCTCGCATACTCTCAGGTTCTTTGCTGGGCCTTATCCCTGGCCCCTCTCCGCTACGGAGAGGGGGAGAGGGTGAGGCGGCCAGATTCGGGCCGCGTACAGTCGCGCACCACTGTCATTAACAGGCCGACGGCAATGAAATTGATAATCATTGAAGTACCGCCGTAACTGAGGAAAGGCAAGGTAATGCCGGTGAGCGGGATGAGCCGGACTACCCCGCCGATGATAAGCAGGCTCTGGAGGGCAAATATGGTGGCTATGCCAGCGGCCAATAGGGCACCGAAGCGGTCGGTAGCACCTCGGGCTATATCATAAGCCCGAAAGCAGAAGAAGGCATACATCATAACCACAGCCAGCGTGCCGAGCAGGCCTATATCGTGGCCCACTACAGCCAGGATTAGATCGGTCCCCGCAGCAGGCAGGGCACCAATTGGTATCCGCCCAAGACCCGTACCGACTATTCCTCCTTCCGCCAAGCAGAACAGGGCCTGGAGAGGCTGGTAGCCTGACTGCTGCGGGGCTTGCCAGGGATTCAGCCAGGCCTGCACTCGGGCGGCTGCGTGGGGAAAGGTATAGTAGGCGGCTACGGCCCCGGCTAAGAACACGGCAATGCCACCCACAGCGTAATCTTTACGGCCAGTACCCAGATACAGCATTGCCACAAACAGCCCGAAGAATAAAGCAGCGGCCCCCAAATCGCGTTGGCTGATAAGCAGAGCAAGCCCCAAAATCACTATTATCAATAGCGGGGCAGAGTACTTGCAACCCCCCATAATCCCCCCGCAAGCGGGGGGGTACAGGGGGGTAAGCGGGGCGTGGGGGCGTGCGGCTGGTCGGCGGTGGCCGAGCCCGGAGGTTGGGACGCGTTCGGCTATGTAGCCAGCTAAGAAGATAACCATCAGCAGTTTGGCGACTTCGCCGGCCTGAAAGGAGAATGCGCCAGGAATACCTAACCATAGACGGGCGCCGTGTTGCTCGGTGCCCCATACAGCAGTTATGGCTAATAGTGCCACCGCACTGCCCCCGGCCAAGTACTTCAGGCGGGCCAGGTCCCTGACATCATCTATCAGAAAATAAGTAGCCACCAGCAAAGCGCTGCCCATCAGCACCCACATAATCTGCTTGGTGGCCAGCACCATCTCTATTCGAGACAGAAACACCACACTCAGAGTAGTTAGCAGAGCCACCATCGGCAGCAGCAGCCGGCCGCGGGGACCGGGGATTATGTCCAGCAGCAGTGCAGCGGCCAGCAGCGCACCGGGCACCACGGCCGCGCGCAAGGCCCGGGCTATCGGCTCATTAGTGGCGGCAAAGACCAGCGCCAGCCCTACCACTCCGACGACAGTGGTGAGGGCTATTAGAATAATTTCGTTGCGACGGCCAGAATCTATGAATGGCTCACTCCTTAACTACTTACCCCTCTATATCCCCCCGCATGCGGGGGGACATAGGTTCTCTACTGACAACCCCCGGGCGCGCAGCTCCTATCCCCCCGCTTGCGAGGGGGACAGAGGTTCTCTACTCACAACACCCGGGGGCGCAACTCCTATCCCCCCGCTTGCGGGGGGACACAGGGGGGCAAAGTGGATGGGTGCTATGTGGATTGATACGCAAATACGGTAGTGCCAATGGTAATTTCGTCGCCGTCGGCCAGAGGCACCGGCTCGGTAATTCTCGTGCCGTTGTGATAAGTCCCATTGGTGGAGTTTTGGTCGGCAAGCAGGTACTGGCCTTCTTGAAGGTAGATTACGGCGTGCTCCTTGGATACATAACGGCCGGACAGGACTATAGTATTGTGAGGGCCCCGGCCAATGGTAACGGTTGCGGCTAAGGCAAAGGTGTGGCCAGGCTCCAGGTCGGCCTCAGCCGAAGCCCGCACGACCAGCATCGGCGGATACTCACCTTCTTCGCGTAGGCGGGGTTCTCTAACCTCGCCTATGGTGCCGGAGTCGGCCGCTACGCGGTTCGCAGGGGCCGGCTGGGCTTGTTCTGCGGGCGGCACGGCTGTTTCAGTGGCACCGGCATCCTGCCGGTGTGCCACGGGCTGGAATGTGATGGGCGCTGATACTGGGCGCCGCACACGGGTAGGCGCTGGCCGCCGCGCAGTCACCCGGACTACCAAGGCCCGGAACACCAACACCACAAACAAATACAACAGCGCCACAAACACATACTTGCCAATTGTCAGAAAAATGCCAACCGGCATACTTGGTCACTCCATGCTGGAATGGTCACAATTGTGGCTGAGTATTTAACCAAATTATAACAAAATTGGCAGCCACTGTCACTATTAGAAAGGTGTTCGAGGTGACGGGTGGCTACGCATACTCTTCAGTTTCCGCGGCGCCGGTTAGTTGGCGGATGTCGGGGTAGACGCGGACGGGCAGTCCGGTGGGGACCTCAATGCTCAACTCGGCAAGCAGTAATTGGATGCGGGCGACCAGGTGCTCGGTGGCAATCCAGTCCTGAGTGGGGAAGATGGTCAGAGGCAGGCGCACCAAGGTGATGCCGCGTTGGTCCTGGTCAATGTGGACCGGCTCAATGCCAGTGATATGTAGGGGATACTCGGCCCGCAGTTCGGCACTTAGCTCCTCAATAGCACCTCGCACTTTGTTAGCGTCCTTGGGTGTGGCCAAGGCGACCTCGGCTACATAGTTGACGTAAGGCTCTTCATAGACGGTTACCTTGGTGATAGTGCCGTTGGGGATATGGTGCAGTTGGTTATCCAGGTCGCGCAGCACGGTTACGCGCAGACCAATTTGCTCCACCAGGCCGAAGTTGCCGGACAGATTGACGTAGTCGCCCACGGCATATTGGCCCTCCAGAAGGAGGAACAGCCCGCTGACGAAATCGCGGACCAGCGTTTGAGCGCCGAAGGCCACGGCTGCCCCTAAGAAGCCTACGCCGGTGAGTACCGGCAGCAGATTAACTCCCAGAGCCCCTAATATCCAGATTCCGGCGAGCAGGACTATTACCCACCTGATTATGTTGCCTACGAGGGAGACGATAGTGGCGGCACGCTGCTGTCGAGCGCGGACCGGACCGGTGGCGGCAGCGGCACTCTTCTCCAAGCGGCGGCGGGCCCGCCATAAAGCGACCTTGAGCAGCCAGTAGACCACGGCGACTACTGCCAGAATCAATATGATGCTGCCCAGTTTCCCGGCCAACGTGCCGGGCTTCAGCAGTTCGCGGGCCACTTCCTGCCAGAAGCCGCCGGGGGCGATTTCTCCGGCTACCTCTACGGCCTTCTCCGCAATGTGTTCGCCTTCATTGGGCATGCTGGCGTGTCTCCCCGGTGTGATGGTCTGATCAGAAAGTAATTCGCCGGCTCGTCGGCCTGTCCCTCCCTGGAATTTGCACGTTGGCCCAGTTTATTGAGACGGCTTCGTATTGACCACGGGCAGGAAGTCGCTGTCGTGCACCATTTGGGTAGCGCGGAAGAGGCTTTCGGGCGTGCCGGCGTCCGACCAGGCGAAGTCAATAGTGTCATAGGTCAGCAGCCCGCGCTCCAAATAAGCATTCTGGACGTCGGTTATCTCATACTGGCCCCGGTCGGACAACTGCAAAGTGGACAGAATCTCCCATAAGAGTTGGTCATACATATACACGCCGATAACTGCATAAGAGGAAGGAGGCCTGTCTGGTTTCTCAATGATATTGATGATATTACCTTCTTCATCAAAATCGGGTACACCGAAGCGCTCCGGGTCAGGGACCTCCGCCAGCAGCACCCTGGCGCCCTGGCCTTGCTGCTGGTAGCCTTCCACGAAGGGGCGAATGCTGCCCGCCAGGATATTGTCGCCTAACATCACCAGGCAGCAATCATCCCCCACAAAATGTTGGGCACAACGCGCAGCGTCGGCGATGCCCTTGGGTTCTTGCTGATAGGTGAAATATAAGTGGTCCAGGCCGAATTCGCGGCCATCGCGGAGCAATTCCAGGAACGCCCCGGGATTGTTGCCCCCGGTAACCAGCATTATGTCGCGGATGCCCGCATCCACCAGGCTATGTAGCGGATAATAGACCATCGGGAACTGGCCCACCGGCAGCAGGTGTTTGTTAGTAACCCGGGTCATCGGAGCCAGGCGCGTGCCCAGACCGCCTACGAGGATTATGCCTTTCATTGTTGCACCATACCCAGGAAATATTGCTGGACGCGCCTATCTTCGGTCAGTTCAGGGTGGAAAGCGGTAGCCAACAGGTTGCCCTGTTGCACCATTACTATCTTATCGTCGAAGGCAGCCATGCCTTTGGCATCTCCCCAGACGCGAGTCACGTACGGGGCCCGGATGAAAACGGTGCGCACTGGCCCGTCGGGTATACCTTCCACCGTCAAGTCGGTCTCGAAACTGTCCACCTGGCGGCCAAAGGCATTGCGGCGCACGGCTATATCCATCAGCCCCAGCCGCCACTGGTCGCTGCCCTCAATTTCCTTGGCCAGAAGTATCATCCCCGCACACGTGCCCCAGATGGCCGCTCCACGCTGGTAAAGTTCCATTATCGCTTCATCCACCCCAAAACGCTGGCAGAGCCGGCCGATGGTCGTGCTCTCGCCTCCGGGAATTACCAGACCCTGGCAGTCCATCACTTCCTGGGGACGTTTAACAGGGAGTGCCTCACAGTGTAATTCGGAGAACGCCTCCAGATGCTTGGCAAAATCGCCTTGTAGTGCCAGTATGCCTATCCGTGCAGTCATAATTGCGTTACCATCCGCCAATGCGTCTTGGGCGCATTTTGTCCTATCTCAACTGATGCTGTTTGACTTGGTCTTTGCGGATGAAGATTGTCAAGTGACCTCGTTCAAATAGCGGCACATAGTTGGCCTGAAATTCGGGCTCGTCCATCAACAGGTAGACTTCACCCCGGGTGGAGATAACTTCTCCGCCGGCCAGCACCTTTCCTCCCGTGGGAAGTTCAATGAAGGTAGGTTTCTTGCCCAGTATGTACGCACCATCATAACGCAGCCAGGCGGCGTACTCATGTCCGAATATTGGGCGGTCAAACTCATAGTACTGGTACGGAGTGTGAGCGATGTGAGCATCAGTTAGACCGATGATGTCAGTAGTAGGCAACTCGGAGAAATAGGGTACGGCGCCGGCATCAATGGCGGCCAGAGTATCGCCAGGTTGAGCGTATTGTCGCAACTCTCTGCCCACTCGCGCGTATAACTGATTCGGACTCATCCCCCGCAGATCTCGGTTGGCGTGGACTTGACAGATAAGCGCCCCTGAGGCTGCCAGGAGTAGCAGCCCTACCAGCAGGCGCAGGCCGGTGCGGCTGACTGCTACATTGCTCAGCGCCTGCGCCAGTTCCACTACGCCAGTCTGTAGCAGGACAAAGCATAGGGGTAGGATAGGTATGAAGAAGCGGAACAGGGGCATCCAATCGCCCATCCGGGCCACGTAAACCGTCCATAACAACACGACCATCGCTACTGCCGTCCACTCCTCGCTGCGCCGGCGCAGGGCCAGAGGCAGCGCACACAGGGCGAGGAAAACCAGGCCACCGTGGAACTGGAGAAAATTCCAGGTATACAGCACGCCCGCCTCCTTGGTGAGTATCGCCTTGATGTAGAAAGTATTGGGCACCCAATCGCCATAATAGGAGTGGCGCCACAATAGATGAGGCACGGTCAAGGCCAGGAAGGGCCCGAGGTAGGCTACGGCATCGGCCCAGCGTCCGTGGCGGGTGGGCCGCCACAGGCGGTGGCCGAGTATGATGACCAGAAACAGCCAGCCCTCGGGTCGGCTGAGAGCGGCTAACCCGCACACCCAGCCGGCAGCCGCCAGGAAGGGGTGAGAGCGCCCGGTTCTTACCCCTCTATATCCCCCCGCAAGCGGGGGGACACAGGAAGGGTTATATCCCCCCGCAAGCGGGGGGACACACGGAGGACTATATCCCCCCGCATGCGGGGGGACACAGAGGGGGGTGGTAGATTGCAGGTGCAAGTACAAGGTGAGGGTGACAAAAAAGGTGAACAGCACCGTGCCCATCCCGCTCATCGCCCACACCCCCAGAGGCACACTGGTGGCCAAACCGGCCGGAGCCAGCAAGGTGAGGTAACCACCGTTTGGCGTCACTCGCCGCCCCAGCAGGTAACCGACGACGGTGGTAGCCAGCGCCAGCGCCACTCCCAGGACCCGGGCTACTAAAAGGCCGTCGGCGCCGGCTTTTATCCCGCCGGCCAGGAGAATGGCCCACAGGAAGGAAGTATAGCCTTCAACGGCCTCACCGGGATTGAACACCAAGCCGTGGCCCGCCGCCAGATTCTGTGCATAACGCAAAAATATCCAGGTATCATCTACCGTGAAAACGCGGAAGAAGTACAGGAGCGCGGCCTGTGGGATAAATAGCAGCAACAGCCACAACACTGCGAGTTGCGGGCGAGTGCGATTCATAGACATATCGCGTACGGTCGGCGGCAGGCCCGTCCCGGAGCCGGCGTCCGCCGCTGCGGGTCCCGCGTTGGCGGGCAAACCCGCCTCACCAACCTCGGGTGGCCATTCGCTCTTCGTCGGGAAGGCTGGCTACATCAATGCCCACCATCGCCGCGCCTTTCAGACCCTTACAGGCTTTGGCTACCTCGTGAGGGTCCTCATAGTAGGTGGTGGCATGGACAATCGCCGCGGCGCGCTCGGACGGGTCCTCGGACTTGAATATGCCCGATCCCACAAAGACAGACTCAGCGCCCAGTTGCATCATAAGGGCGGCGTCGGCGGGAGTGGCGATGCCCCCGGCGGAAAAATTGGGCACCGGCAGCCGGCGCTCGTGGGCCACTTGCTGCACCAATTCAAACGGCGCGCCCATATTCTTCGCCTCGGTCATTAGTTCGTCATCACGCAGGCCTTTAAGGTGCTCAATTCCGGTCATCACGGTTCGCATATGCCGGGTAGCCTCCACGATATTCCCCGAACCGGCCTCGCCCTTGGTGCGAATCAATGCCGCACCCTCACCAATGCGGCGCAGCGCTTCGCCCAGATTGGTGCAGCCGCACACAAAGGGGACCTTGAAGTCATGTTTCCAGATATGGAAACTCTCGTCGGCCGGAGTAAGCACTTCGCTCTCGTCAATAAAGTCAACGCCAAGCGACTCTAACACCTGGGCCTCGGCGAAATGGCCAATGCGGCACTTTGCCATTACTGGAATGCTAACGGCTTCCATAATGTCTTCAATAATATGCAGGTCGGCCATACGGGCCACGCCGCCTTCGGCACGAATATCGGCGGGGACCCGCTCTAAAGCCATTACTGATACCGCGCCGGCATCCTCGGCGATCTTGGCGTGCTCGACATTGACCACATCCATAATCACCCCGCCCCGTAACATCTCAGCCAGTCCCACTTTAGTCTGCCAGGTTGATTTCTCCGTCACTGCTCTTCGCCTCCTCGAGGGGCAACAGCATACTTCGCTACAATACTACTTATAGTTTACACCATTGGGCAACAGACTGCAAGTCCCTATCCAACAGTTGACCTGAGTTGCTTTGTTAGTCGTTTTCTACCGAAAATGCTTCCAACCTCGCTATAAACGGGATGCCTCTTTTACAGCAAGGACATTTCTCCGTACGAGGATTCCCTTCCTACTCAGACTTACCGGCGCGGGAGTGGGTGATGACGGTGCCCACTTGGCTATTGGGGACGGCTACCTGCTGCCCGTCGGCGGTGCGCAGACGGGTGCGCCGCAAGGTTATTTCCTCTACCTTACCCTCCACTTCATCCAAAGTTACTTCATCTCCCTCGCTATAGACGTGGTCGTAAAGAATCAGGTAGCCCGCCACCGAATCGCGCAGCGCGTTGCGGGCGGCGACTAAGCCCAAAACGACCAGGGCAAAAGCGATGGGTATTATCTCGGCGCTGGTACGCAGGCCAAATATGCGCAAGATCATCAGCAGGGCAACGATATAGAGGACAGCGCGCACCAGCAAGGTCGGTGCACCGATGAGGATCCGTCGCCGCCGCACGCGGGCTGACGGGGGGGCCTCCGCGTCACGAACCAGCACGGGTTGTAGTCTTCTGCGCAGCCAGCGGTCTATCAGATATATCAGCAATTCAAAGACAGCAGCAACGCAAATAGCCCGGACAAGTTGGGTGGGCAGCCCTGACAGCCATATGCGGCGAAAAAACCCAAAGAAAGATTCACTCATTAGTCTGCCTCCTACCTATCGGTGAATGAGTCGCTCGCCCCGCCCTCCAGCAGTTGGCGGAGCCGCTCTTCCTGTTGCATACGTTGGCGGATGCGGCGGGCTCGCCACAACTTGACGGCTACCACCACCGCAAATAGGGCCGCCATCGCTACCCAGATGATAGTCCCGTATTGGTTCATTATACCACGTCCCAGGTAAGCACGCCGCACGTGCCCCAGCCATTCTTCCTCCAGTTGCCCCGCCGGCTTATGGTAGGCGCGCACCAGAGCCCTGTCTACATCACTGACTTCTCCTAATTCGTCCAGAAACCGGCCCAGCCCTTCGCCCGGGTTCAACTGGGCCAGATATCCCACCAGCGTATAACTCTGTGCATAAGCCAAATTAACTTTCGCCACCGGGCCTCCAAAAGCCTTTTCCACTTCCTCCAGGGTCAACAATTTGTCAGCCGCGGCCGCCTGACTCAGTACCTGGCGGCGGCCCGAGGGGAGATCTCCAGTAGCATACTGAGCCAGGCCCTCGTGCAACCACCGGGGGGCAGGCGCGCCGGTCTGGTCCAGTTTGTGCTGCAGAACCACATGAGTGAGTTCGTGGGCCACCAATCGGCCGATGCGCTGGGGTCCAATGGCCTTGACCACTACCCGGGACTGGTTGGGAAAAGCCTGGCCCATAAGCCACGGCGGGCTTGTTTCCCCCACACAATGGTTGAATTCCTGCTGAGTGTGACATATGTGTATCTCGATACGCCGTTGGAGTTTTATGTCCAGGGCCTGTTGCAGGCGACGTAACGCAGTGCTGGCGGCCTGCTGCGCTATGATTGCCTGGTCTTCGTCGGCGGGCGCGTACAGGATGCGGAATTGCTCAGTGCCCAGGGCCCGTTGACGCGACCGGCCGTTTCCCGAAACTGTGATTGGCAAGGCCAAAGTGAGCATGGCTATCACAGTTAGTTTGATTGTGCTCAGCACAGGCGGCCACAAATCACTAATCCTCCCCAGAACGGTAATGGGCGGCTTGCCAGGCAGGACACTGCCCTCGCGAGCGGCACCAGCGGCAGTGGCGGCCTTTGTTAGTGGAGAAGTCTTGAGTCTGCCGCACCTGCTCGGCCAAATTGATAATCTGCTCTCGCAAGCAGGCCAGTCCTGATTCATTGATGGGCGCCACCACCAACCGGCCCGGACGGAGGGCGTAGACCGCTACCTGGCAGCGCGCCTGCGCTGTGAGCGCAGCTTCGCCGGACAAGTCCTCGTCAGCAAAGTGGGCCTGGCCCAGCATTAAGAGGAGGCCGGCGGATATGTCCTGGGCCAGTTCTGCGGGACCCGGCGGGCGACGGCTGGATTTGTAGCGCAGCAGCGTAACAATGCCATCGCCGGCCTGCTCTACGCGGTCGGCTACGGCCACGAACCGATGGCCGGCTATTTCACCCTCAAAGCGCATTTCACAGGCGATGGTTCGGTAGGGTTGGTCCTTATGAGCCTCATAGTAGGCTTGCAGTATTTCTATGCCTTCCGAATGAAGTTGTTCCTCCTCCAGACTATCGGCGCATAGACCGCCTTCCCAATTATCTTCAAAAAACTGCAAAAGAGTGGACTGGACAATCTGCTGAGGTCCGCCGGTCCGATACATTTGGATCAGCGCCGACCGCAGGGCACGATGCAATGCCGCCGGCCCCCCGATGAAGCGGCGACTCTGGGCCCGAGTAGTGAAGAATGATAGCAAGTACTTTTGTGGGCACAGCGCAAAATCCTCCAGATTCCGCGCTGTCAGTGCCCGGCAGGGAAGCTCTGAGATTATGATGTGTTCATGTTGATTCACAATGTGTTATAATATTCCCTGTAGGCTGGATTGCTTCCTGCTTGCTCGGACCTACTGGGAGGTCAAAGCAGGTAGGATAGAGAAATCATTAGTGCCAATATCCGGGCGAGGCTACAGCGGACGGGGAGTAAATCGTTACGAGTATGAACCGACGCTGGCGAGAGTATCTAATAACTGGGATAATTGGCGCCGCTGCAGCGGCAATCATTTTGGCCCTGGAGGGAGCACCGGGGATGGTGGGCGAGGCGCTGCAGCGGCTGGAGTTGAGCAGTTATGACCAGCGGATGCAACTGCGACCACCGCTGCCCCGCTCGGACGACATTGTTATAGTGTCTATTGACGAACAGTCGCTGCAAACATTGGGGGTGTGGCCGTGGCCGCGCGATTACCACGCTCAAGTCGTCAGAAATCTATCCGAAGCCGGGGCGAAGATACTCGCGTTTGATATAGTCTTCGCCGGAGTGACCAGCGAAGAGGCCGCTGAGGCACTGATAGCCCAACAAGACATCCATTATGAACTGCAGCTCAGTGATGCGGATAAGCAATTGGAGCAGGCCATAGCGGAGGCCGGAAATGTAGTGCTGGCCGCCCGCATTGCCGAAGAGACTGTAGCAGGTAAGGAAGCCGAAGCCACCTACGTTACCGCTGATTTTCCTCACTGGCCGTTTGAGGAGAGGGCGCGGGCCATAGGAATGGCCAATGTCCCCAAAGATATTGACAACGTGGTGCGTCGGGCCTGGTTAGGAGTAGAGCATCAGGAGAAATTGTATCCGACCCTGGGCATTCAGGTGGCGGCTGAGGCCCTGGGAGTGAGTGCCGCCGACTTGCAAAACACAATTCGGCAAAGAGTGAATACGCGCGCCTTGGGCTCCCAGCATGAGAGCTTCCTGATTGATTTCCGCGGGCCCGCAGACCAGGCATTCGCTCGGATTCCCTATTATCAGGTGCTGCGGAAAAAAACCGACCTTTCCCGTGTAGCCGGCAAATTGGTCTTCATCGGCGGGACGGCGGAAATTCTCCAGGACTTCTATTACTATCCGCTAACCGGGCGCGGCGAGGAAGGAAAGGAGGGGCGGCAGATCTCAGGAGTAGGGCTACAGGCCAGCATCACCGATGTCCTGCTACGAGGGGCCTACATCAGACCTTTGCCTGGGCCAGCAGTCTATGTCTTTGGCCTCGTGCTGGCCGCCCTGGTCGCCATTGGCACCGTACGGCTGCGGCCCCTGCCCGGACTGGGCGCCGCACTGGTGCCTGCACTGCTGGCTGTCGTGGTGACCAGTGTGGTGCTGTTTCTGTCCACCAGATTGTGGGTGCCGCTAATAGGATGGAGTGCGGGAGTGCTGACCTCATACACTGTAAGCACTGTGTATCTGGAGTTTACCAGCGAGCGGTTACGCCGCCAGTTGCGGGCGGCCTGGGAGCGACGAGTAGCGCCCGAAGTCTTGGAGGTCATTCTGGACAATCCCGGTCTGGCTCACGTGGCCGGGCGCCGCAGCTTGTCCACAGTACTATTTGCTGATATGCAGGGCTTCACTGCCCTGTGCCACGAGTATCCGCCCGAGGAGGTAGTGGAGACCCTCAACAAGTACCTGAGCGCCGCCACCAGAATAATCAGGAAACACGGGGGTACTTTGCACAAATTCATCGGCGACGGAGTAATGGCGGTCTTCGGTGACCCCATACCCCAGGACGACCATGGCCGGCGGGCGGTCCTGGCAGCATGGGAACTGGTCCATAGCGTAGCCGAAAGTTACATCCGTGTCGGATGCCACACTGGACTGCTGGTCGCCGGGGATGTTGGCTCAGAAGAGTTTTTGGAGTATACTGTAATCGGCGATACCGTCAGTACCGCCTCGCGCCTGGAGGGACTTAACAAAGAGTATGACACTCAGATAATGCTGAGTGCGGCGACAGTGGAGGCCGCGGGGCCGGGCATACAGGTGCAGGCTCTGGGGGAGGCCACGGTGCGGGGTCGGGCTGAGCCGCTGCAAGTATATACTGTGCAAGGAGTTGATCACTATGACAAACCATCCAGTTAATCCTAAGCGAGTCGGCCCCATCCTTAGTATGTGTGTAGGCCTAAGCATGGCTTTGATGCTGACAGGTCCGGCTCAGGCCGCCGAGCCTAACGCTACGATCAGCGCTATCGTTCTCAGTGTGACCCATCGGCCCGGCCCGGAAGGCACCTGGCGCCACAGTCGGATAGGCACCTCGCTTCCCACCGGGAGTAGGGTGCGCACCGGCCGCCGCTCGCGCTGCGAAATCAAGTTTCCGGACGGCAGCACAGTACGAATGGGACCCCGCTCGGACTTGGTGATTAAGCAGCTGAAAGATAGGAACCTGGGTTTAGAGAAAGGTCGGCTCTTCGCCCATATTGTTAGCGGCACGGTGGCGCGAATTACCGGAGCCTCGGCCACTGCCGCCATCAAGGGCACCTGGGTGGAGTTAATTCGAGGCAATACGGAGCAAGGCGATGTATTTCGCGCCTGGGGCGGCTCGGCCGAGTTATTCAATGACCTGGGCTCTATGATGATCGGACCCGGCACTCAAGGCAGTGCCGGGCCCGGCCAAGCTCCAAGCGGCCTGAGAAGTACTCCGCCCCGTATGTTCAGCGGCGGAGCAGCCTATCCCTGGTGGCAGGATGTTAAACCTGGCGTAAATATTGGCGCCACGCCCGGTACGCCGGCTGGCCGCCAGCAGCAATCTCGGCATTCCTCTACTCACCCCACAATTGCTACTACTACCACCACCCCGCCACCTACCAAAGGCCAACTCAATATCATAGTCCAGCAGGTACCAAGGCAGCCGGCCACGGGGTCCGTCAGTTCTTCGGGATGGCGGATAGCCCAGGCACTGGGAGGATTAGCCGGGGCAGCGGTCGCTGATGAGACACAGGTGTTTGGCCGACGCTTCTTTGGCCCCTACCGCCAGGTTGATGTCTACGGTCTGCTGGCCGAGGGGGGTAGTCTGGCCGGGAGCCGAGTCCGATTCAGTGGTGTCCTGGGGAATACCTACGGACAGATAGGGGCGCGGGTCTCCTCCGAGTTTGAGGGCGACGTTGACGTAGAACTGGACGAGGCCTTTGCGCTCCGTCGCACCGAAATCGACGAGTTTACTATAGGACGGCAGCGACTGCTGCGCGGGCCAGTGAACAATAGCAATCTGGGCAAACTGCTGGGCTTCGAACTGCTCGACGGCGTTCGCTGGTGTCATACAATAGATATGTTCACAGAGACCGATCTTATGTGGATTGACGACTACGCGCCATGGGGTGAATCAGATACGAGCGCATGGTACTTGCGTGTGCAAAGACTGGTATGCGGTGGCCAGGTGGGGATTAACTGGTTGGATCAGACGGGAGCGGGAAGCGGAGTGAGTTGCGATTTTTCGTGGCCAGCCGTCCCCGGCAAGTTGGATATATACGGCGAGTTCGGCGACGACCCCTGTGGGGCCCATCTGGATACCGTGGGCATCTACCTGCCGGGACTGTATCAACGCACCGGTCTGGACGTTTTTGTGGAGAGAGCCCGCCGCTCCGGCTATCCCAGTACTACTACCCTCCTGGCCTACCAGGAGTTTGAGAACGACCTAAGTGGCGTGGCAATAGCCCGGAAAGCGGCCGGAGGCGATACAGAATTCGGCTTGGGTCTGATTAAGCGCTTCGGGCAATTGGGTGACTGATTACTCGGTGCCCCATAATCAGTGCTGACAGCAGAGTCTACAGTTGTGCTTCGTAGTAGGAGATGACACCTTGTGCCCAATCCCTTTGCAATTGAAGGCGAGTGGCTCAAAGGCAACGCCCACGCCCATACCACCAACTCAGACGGCGGTTTTAGCCCACAACAGGTCGTGGATATATACGCGGAAAGGGAATACCGGTTCCTGGCTATAACCGACCACAACAAGGTTACCCCTATCCAGGATCTGGATAGCCGGGGGATGGCGCTCATTACTGGCATCGAGGTCACCGCGGGGAAAACTCCTTTGTTAGCCGATTTCCACATCGTCGGCCTGGGGCTTAAGGGCCAATTCGCCAGACCGGACTCGGACGAGCCTGCCACCCTGGCCGCCGCGCTCGCCGAGCAGGCCGAAGTCTGCATCCTGGGCCATCCGTTCTGGACAATGCTATCTTATGCTGACATTGCCCCGCTGACCGACTACATAGTTGGCCTGGAGGTTTTCAATACTATCTGCCACTTGGTGGGGCGCGGGACCTCAGAGTATATGTGGAACTTGCTGTTGGCGCACGGCCATAGGGTATGGGGCCTGGCGGCGGATGATCTGCATCACGAACTGTTGCAATGTGGCACGGGCTGGATCATGGCCAAAGCCGCTGATGACCGCCCCCAGACCATCCGGCAGGCGCTGCGCCAGGGGCTTTTCTACGCTTCAAGCGGCCCGGAAATCTACAACGTCGAGCAGGACGGGGAATATGTAGCGGTTGACTGCTCACCTTGCCAGGAAGTCCTTGCTCTGGGGATGGGAGGCGGCCCAGGGCGTACCTCGCACTATATGACTATGCCCCGGCCTTTTGAGCACGTCAGGATCAATCTGCGCGATCCTAACAAGCTCTACCGAATTGTCTGCATTGACCAGACCGGCCGACGGGCGTGGACTAACCCATTTCTGATGTAAGTTCACAGGGCACCAACCAACTGTTCGGAGATACAAGTGAAATGCTAATGCTTATGGTGCTGGCCTTACTCTTCGGGGTCGCCGCTGGTCAGCAGTCATGCGGGGCCGATGTAGCTGAGGCGGCGGCTGAAGCCCAGAGGTATACACAAAATATTGTCACCGCCTTTGCCGCCGGACCCGATGAGGTGACGGTGGACGGTCGGCTGACGGAGTGGGATCTGTCCCAAGGCATAACCATAAGTCAGCCCAGTTGATGGCTCGGCGGGATGAGTCAATGTAAGCGCCACAAGACGGCGATTGGCCGCCCAGACGCACAAAAGTTATTGGGGGCAGCCACCGATCCAGAGTATTCGCAGGCTATTCTCGTCGCCACAGCAGGATTCACGGAGGATTGCAAGGAGTTCGCCAGGAAACAGGGCCGTCTGAAACTTGTGGATGGGGAATATATCTGTAGTGTAATCTCAGACCTGGACATAGAGCTGCCACGAAACGTCTCATAGTCTACCCGCCCGCATTGCGCCGAGATGTCGCGGCTAAGATCTGGCGACGTGCCTAATCCAAATGCGCGACAGGCGGTCTCGTTCATCGTGTCCAACTCTGATAACAATAGGAACCAGCATGGATTTGAACAGGTCAGTAGGAGCGTTAATGATGGTGATGACGTGCGTGTTGATAACTGCCGGGTCAGCGGCGGGCGAAGGTCCCCCCGCTAAGTCCCCGTCACACAGCGAGCATCTGCTGGTCTACCAGAATCCCAATCCCCAGTACCATGCCGATTTTCCCAGCATAGCACGGGCCGAGGACGACAGCCTGGTGGTCATATTGCGCAAGTGCGGGTCGTGGGCCTATGAGGCCAATTTCCAGCGCAACATTGGGACCTTCTTTGACGCCGACACTGAGATTATTGTCATTCGTTCAACCGACGGGGGACAGACCTTCGAGCCCATCGCTGATAATCCGGTGTTTGCCGGCCTAACTTGCGATCCGGCAATCCGGCGGCTGGCTGGCGGCCGGCTGATGGCCTGCGCTATAGTCGGCGAGGCTGGGCCGCGCTCGCAGCGCCAGCAGATGAAGGGTGTACTGCACCGCCATTTCCCTCGGTTTGATACCGTGATTACCTTCGAGGGAGTTGGCGTGCGATTCTCAGAAGATAACGGGTTGACTTGGGGTGAACAGACTCTGGCCATACCGTTTGCCCCCGAGTCGCTATATAACATGCGCAAACCCGTGGAACTGGCCGACGGCACCCTGATGATGCCTCTGGCGGTCGGCTACCCGTGGCGCAGCCGATTTGTGGGGATAATACGGTCCTGGGACCGGGGACTTTCCTGGGGCGACGAGTCCTACATAGCCGAAGACCCCCAAGGGCGCTACCGCTGGGTTACCGGCACCGACTACTGGGAGCCGGCCCTGGGCCTGCAAGCCAACGGTCGGTTGATTTGCGTGTACGTGGAGAGCCGTAAAGACAAGTCCACCGGCTTCCACGGCCAACTGTTGTACTCCCACAGCGGTGATGCCGGCTACACCTGGACCCTGCCGACACCAACCGGGCTGCAAGGCAGTTTCCCCAGTCTCACTACGCTGCGCGACGGCGGCTACTTGCTCACTTTTTCCAGCCGGTACGGGTCTACAGGCACCGTGGAAGCCGCTTTCAGCAGTGACGGCCACACCTGGGAGCGGCGGCTGGCCCTGCGCAGCGAGCCAGACCATACCTTCTACTATCCCGATAGCATTGAATTGCCCGACGGCGACATCTTGACCGTCTATATGACCTCGCCACCCACCAAGGTGCGCATCGTGGAAGCGGTCCGTTGGCATCCATAGAAAGCGGAGAAGCCATAATGAATCCACGTCAGCCTGTCGTTACCCAACCCGAAATTGAGGCCGGCTCACGCCGGCTGGGCCTGGATGCCGGTGACGTGTGTATGGTGCACAGTTCACTGTCCAGTTTCGGCTGGGTGGCGGGCGGCGCAGAAGCGGTAATCAATGCCTTGCTCACTGTCGTGGGGCCGGCGGGCACCGTGGTAGTACCCACTCTCTGTTCGCGCGACTGGGAACGACGCTTTGAGATATGGGACATCGAGAAATCACCATCTGATGTGGGCCGCGTCACGGAGGTCTTTCGCCTGCGTCCGGACAGCCTGCGCAGTGACCATGCCACTCACTCCGTGGCGGCCATCGGACGGCTGGCGCTGCCAATCACTGAGGGGCACGCGAACGCTTGGGGTTGTCCGGGCCGCTGGGGACCAGCCGCCTTTGGCCACGGCAGCCCGTGGGATAAACTGTATGAGTATGACGCGCTATATATCTTCCTGGGCGTAGATTTTGGGGTCAATACTATGGGCCATTACGCCCAGTACCAACTGGTCCAACAGGCCCTGGCTGCCTTGCCGCCACACGAACGAGAGCAGGCCGCAGCACAGGTAGAAGATTGGCAGCAGCCCGGCGTGTGGCCGGACTACGACTTCAAGGCTATGGAGCAGCCATTGGCCAAGCGTGGCTTGGTCACCTACACCGAGATTGGCGCGGCAACCTGCCGGTCCATCGGCACTCGCGTGATGGTAGACAACATCCTAAAGATCCTGCGCGCCCAGCCGGACAAATGGCTCAGACCGGACTTTCTAACCTGGTGGCGGCAAGACTGCTGCGGACAGGTCGTGTAGGGCTTACGGACGCAATTCGAGGCGGGCTTCGCCACTCTTTCCGCAGAATTCTTAATCCCCGGTAACTCTCATTGGTCCCCAAGCAACCTGATATACTGCCGGGTCACTTTGAGATCCTCCAGGGCCTCTTCCGCGTCGCAGGGCGGGCTAATCTCCCCCTTGATGACACCCACAAAATTCATCGCCTGCTGGCGCATTGCATGTATCCAGGGCAGCACCGGGATAGTCCTCGTAGGTGTGATGTCGTCGCTCGGGTCCTTGAATACTTCAACGCGGCCCAGCCCAAAGTGGGCGATAGGGTGAGGCAAATCCAGTTTCACATAGCCGTGCTCAAAACAGACTACCGCCGACTCTTGCCAGTCCTTGGTTGTTGTGTACGGCGACATCTCGATGACGCCAGCAATGCCACTCTCGCTCTCCACAACCGCCACCACACCCGACGGGTCGGCATACGTTACCTGATAGGGCTCGCCCAGCAGATGGCGCATAAGATTGATCTGGTGACAATAATAATTTACAAAGCGAACATACGTCTGGTAGGTTGCCGAATCCATATCGCTCGCGGGCGGATCGGGCTTCAGTTCCGGCAACGGTTCATCGGTAGTAATCAAGTCGTCAAAACCGTTGGCCGGCCACGGCCCCGGCGGCATAAGAATACGAACGTAGCGCATCTCGCCCAACTCGCCGGTGCGCCTGAGCCGATCAATTTCAGCCTTAGCATACATAGTGGCCGGATCGCTGCGCTTGTGGTAACCAACCATTACCCATGTGCCGCTCTCGCGGACCGCCTCAACGATCCTCTCGCCTACCTCAACGGACCCAGCCAGCGGCTTTTCGATGAAGATAGGAACCTTTGCCTCAAGCAACTTTGGCACGATTCCCCCGTGCTGGGTGAATTGCTGGGCGGCAACAATGCCGTCGAGCTGCTCGTTGGCGAGCAACTCCTGATGATCTTTGTAAACCCGGGGCACATTGTAGTGTGCGGCTACTTGTTTCGCGAGTCTTTCGCGCAACTCGGCAATCGCCACGACCTCGCAGTCAGGCAAAGCGACGTAGTTCTTAAGATGAGCGCACTGCCCCATCGCACCGACCCCAACAAAACCTATCTTTACGGTTCCCATTGGTCTCTCCTTTGCTTATCAAGTATTCGGCTACTTGCCGGCCTATTCCGAGTCAGGTACTGGTAGCCACCATCCTGGGAATCCTGCATACCGAGTCTGACAAGTGGCTTAGACGGGATTTCCTGGTTTGATTCCGCGAAGTATCTACTCGGCCTCGGGTTCGTGAGCCGGTGTCAGCCGTCCTCTCAGGCATCCTAACAGTCCATCGCGCACCACTAACAAATCCAGGCGTGTCTGGTTTACACCAGTCCACAAGCCTTCCTTCTCTGCGGCCAGGTAGCGCATGTATAAATCACGGTAGGCCCGACCTACCCGCCAATATTCCTTAGACAAATCCAGGAAATCGGGATTGGGTATCATCATCGGATGGTCGCTCCCCGTCCACCAGCGCGGGGTAGTGCTGTGGTGCTCGGCAATGCGAGACAATTCAGCCAGTTCCACACTCATCTCGTCCAGAGCCTTCCTGGTCATGCGCAGCAGCGAGTCGCCGTCAATTGCCGCTCTCAGCGCCTCTGTGGCCTGTTTCGCCTGGGCCTGGGCTTCCCGGCTCTGCCCGGCCTCGGCGGCCTGGCGACACGCGGCCACTGCCCTATCAACCTCCGTCAGGTCTATACCCCACCGCCGGGCAATGCTAATATCCGGGGTAAGAACGCGGCATGCCTCTAACGCCTGGGTGGCTTCTATATGCGTACGGTCTTGCTCAAATTCTTGGGCTGAACCTACCAGATAAATCCGCCCATCGCCCCCGGCCAGCGTAGCCGCGACAAACTGGCCGTTTTCAGCAGGCACTTCGCTCAGTATGTACAAGTCGTAGACCTCTTGCCCTTCACCGAGCAGCCCACCCAGAATGACCTGACCAGTTCGCTCCCGGCTGAGGTCTTCATTGACCACCACCAGATAACTGACGGGCCGCTCGCGATGCTTCAGCACGCTAATTGCCAGGCTGTGATCATCAGCAGGCGCGACTTCCTCAGCAATCGTAACACCGGCCTCGTCCAGCGGATCAGTGTGCAGTAGCAGTTGGCCGATAGGGATTAAACGGCGGCCCAGGTCGGCGAGGGCATCCAACATCCCCCCGCGCGGCTGGCCCGTGCGCGTGACCAGACCTTCATCTCGGCCGTAACCGCTCCAGCCCGCATACCACAACAGCCCCTTGGCACCCTCGGCCAGAGCCAGATAGCCCATCATACGGATCTCCGCGTCGCTGGGCCGCATATACGATCCCTTAGGTGTCGGCGGCCGGGTCTCGAAAGACTGCAACACCGCCCACATCGGCATATCCGAGGCAATCTGGCGATGCTCTCGGGCCAGGTCACGAATGGCCCACGGGTTCCGACTGCCCTGGACGATTGGATAGCGGTCCCAGCAATTCAGGTTTAGATAGCTCGCAAACGGCTCCATCTTGACCGGGGCGCTAAACTCGATCAGTTGCGGTCTGTTGTGCGGGTCAGCCTCGCGCAGTGCCCGCATCATCATGGCGAGAGGGATCAACCGATCCACACCGGGCTCGTCGGCGATCTTCCAGGATACTATGACGTCATCCTCAGCAAATGCCTCATTTAAGCGCCGCGTGATAGGCAGAAGTTGACGGTAGCCGTCGGCGGGATCGCGCCCCTCCATCATTCGCCGCACGTCGGCACCGAGTCGGATGCCCGTGGCGCGGGCGGCTGCAATCAATTTATTCATCTCTGTAATGTAACTTTCTACCGCCGCCTCGCCCTGGCCGAATCGCCCTAATTCCACCTCGTCATTGCTGGCCACAAAGTTGAGGTGATGCCTGACGTAGTTGCCGTAGGCCCCCTCATAATCGCCGCCCCAACTCTCGAAGTCGCTACGCAGGTAGCCGACGTATACGCCAAACGGAAAGAACTCCTCAAAGCCCCGCCAGCGGCCCCGCGGAAAATCCATCAGCGCTTCAATTATCTTCTCTTCGCGGGCTGCTTCCTCGGCGGTAAAGCCCCGCACGCGGATATAGTCTACCTCGGTCGTGGGCATACCCTCTTCCCCCGGGCTGTACAACGCCAGATTGATACCTATCAGTTTGACCGCGGTTCCCTTCGTAGAGACAGAACTATCCGGCGCCAGGCGGAACAGACTGATGTTCCACTCGCGTCCCTGCTCATCGGTCTCTTTGCGCATCACGGGCGGAAAGGCGTAGGTCCCCAGCCGGCGGCCATCGGTGGTCTCGCCGCCGTAGTAAAACGTAAATTCGCCCCCTCGCCACTTCATCTCTACAAATGGGTACTGCTTCGCATCAAACGGCCCCCATCCTGTTTCTCTTGGCGGCCCCCAGACGCAGTCGCCGAACATCACATTGAGCCGGTCCTGTTTGCGCTCTGGGTCAAACTTCAGGCCATAACGCAGCACACCGTCGACCACCTCACGAATGACAACCTCTTCCCCACTCTTGCCACTGCCCCGGTCCTCATAGTAAATCCGCCCCAGCGCGGGGCTGTCCGACGAATCAAACTCCTCCGACCAGGCAACTTCGGCCTCCTGCCTCTGCGCCGCAGTAGGACTCAGCCCCACCGCCACAACAGCCAAGAGCAGAGTTACACCAATCGGCACCGCTTGTCGCCAACGCATCTTCAGGCCTCCCTGTCCAATAAATGATATTTCAATATGCGGCATGCCACTTTAGTGCCCGGTACTTTGGCTATGTGCTATCTTTGCCCGTTAAACGCCAAATTCCTCCCTAACAGACTTAGTAGACCAGCAATGCTACAGTGTTGAAGACAGACTATTCAGGAGGGCACATCCGCTGCGCAGGCGAATAGGTACCTTGGACAACTTGACCAACCTACACTTACTCCCAAGGAGGCATATACAATGGCTACAGTGCGTATCGGCATTGTCGGATTAGGCACTTTCGGTATCAATCACCTGCGCTGCTTTCGGCAGTTGGGCTATGGCGGCCAGGCGGAGTTAGTGGCCGCTTGCGACATTAACGAGGAACTCCTGCAGCAGCGGCGCCAGGGGTTTGAATTCACCGCCTATACTGACTACCGCCAGATGCTGGCGGATGAGCAACTTGATGCCATCACCGTCGTCACGCCCGACCCGCTGCATAAGCAAATCGTTCTGGACGCTGCGCAGGCCGGTGTCCACATCCTCTGCGAGAAGCCCCTGGATGTTACCGTAGCGGGCTGCCAGGAGATGATAGATGCGTGCGAGGCCGCCGGCGTACTGCTGATGGTGGACTTCCACAAGCGCTATGACGAGTATCACCTGGCGATGAAGCAGAAAATCCAGGCCGGCGACCTTGGTGAGATAGAGTATGGCTACGCCTATATGGAGGACCGTATTGAAGTGCCCCGTGATTGGTTCCCCGGCTGGGCTAAGAATAGTTCGCCGGCGTGGTTTTTAGGCATCCACTTCTATGACCTGGCCCGCTTCCTGATAGAGGCCAATGGCAAAGCCGTCTGGGCCACCGGCGCTACCGGTCGCCTGGCGGAACTCGGGATAGGCGGCTATGACTCCATCTCGGCTAAGGTGCTGTTTAAGGGCGGTGCCACCGTGGCCTTTGATACCTCCTGGATACTACCCGATGCCTTCCCCGCCATAGTCAATCAGGGCATCCGCCTGGTGGGCACCAAGGGCCTGTTAGAGTGCGACTCCCAGGACCGCGGCACCCTCACTTCCTGCACCGACGATACCCCCGGCACCCAGACCCATAATCAAAGCTTCCTGCGCCTGCGCTATGACAAGCAGGGCCGTGAAGTCTGGGAAGGCTACGGCATGGCCAGCATCGCCGACTTCGTCTCCAATGTAGAGGTGCTGCTGGAAGGCGGCACTCTGGCCGATTTAGGCGACTATCCTTCCGGCTCCGACGGCCTGGAGGCCACCAAAATCGCCGCCGCCGTCCATAAAAGCCTGGAAACGGGAGGATTGGTGGGGGTTTAGAGACTTATTGTCATCTGCGTTGGCATCTATAAGGAACTTCCTGAGCAGTGGCTGTTTTCGGTAAACACGGAGGGGTACGTACACTTGTACGGAATGTTACTTACTAACTCAATGAAATGAGAATGCGAGGGGAGCAGGCGAAATGGGTTATCATATATTTGTGGTAAAGCAAGATAATTTTGAGCCTTGCATTGAGAAGGGAGTGTATGGTGGAGCTGCTGCTAAGAGGGAGGCTACCAATGCAGAAATTATCGCTAGTTTTTCTGCTATTAGAGTAGGAGACTTTGTCTTCTTCTATGTGACGAAGGAGGGAGTTTATGGACTGTGGCAGGTGACCCAGGGGCCTTTCTACGATGAAGAGCCCCTCTTCGAAGCTTCCGAGCAATTGTTTCCCTACCGGGTTTGTTTCAAACCTACGGTCAGGAAGTTCAGCAAGGGCGTTAGTCTGGTCGACATTCTAGACCTCAGAGACAAAGGCAAGATTTGGACCTTTGACTTAGGAGCAATGACTAAGAAGAATCACTATCCTATTACGTCGCAAGAGGGTGAAGAGATAATACGCCTGTTGTTGAGGAATAACCCTCTTCATAGCTCGCCGGGGAGAATTGCCAGACTTTACTCACCCCTGGAAACAAGGTCACTGCCACTGACTCTCGAATGCAGAAACACCGGTCAGCTGCGGTTTGAGGGTTTGCTTAATGCGTGGTTTACTCGGTCTTTCGCTCAAGGCCGCTTGCGCGAACTTATTGGTGACTATCGCGATGTTCTTAATTACGTGCCCACCTCATTTAATACGGTGATGGACCTATTTCTAACTCACGTGACGACATTAGATTCGGTAGATATCTTACACAAGTTTACGTGTATGGAGTTAAAGACGGGAAAAGTGACAGAAAGAGATTTGCATCAGATTGTGAAGTACGAGGATTGGCTAACCAGGAAACTTGCTGACGGAGATTCTGAGATGATACAGAGCATTCTGGTAGGCTTCGATTTCGATGAAAAGGTTCTGGAATACCGAGATAGGAGGAAAAGCATAGAAGAGAAAATGGTAAGATTAATTCGCTATAGAGTAAAAGAAGATAAGAGTGATATCGTCTTAACTGAAGTATGAAGGGAATACGTGAAATGGCAAAATACAAATGCAGCAATTGTGGTTATATGGGGCCTGATTTGATTTTTCAGTTCGATGTTTGTACCTACTGCGCCGCTACAAACGAACCGGAACCGGAATTCATAGACTGCGCACCACAGTGGGTAACTGATAAAGGGGTTGGAGACGGAAGAATTCTTGAACCGGTTGGTTGCCCGAAGTGTCATGCTTGGGGTGTTTGGAATTTTGAGATAGTGGCTTCTTAACGTGTCGTCTGCGCATCTGTCCGCGACCAAAGGAGAGCTTTACTATGGTGCCAATAGTACATGACCAGGAGACACGCCTCGGCCAATTGATTCACCGGTACGAGGATTGTGTGGAGATTGTAAGCCAGCGGGATTGCTACGTGTGCGGGCGCAGGACCCAAGGTCATATCACAGTGGAACACGACCAAAGCGGCACTCTGCAACTGGTTCCACTGTGCCGATGCTGCCGGGCCAAGTGGCACCACTTGCGGGATCAAGAGGAACGACAGTGGTTGGACCCGTAGCTTATAAGTGTGCGGTTCCCCGGTTTAGACCGCCAATCCCCTCTTTATCCCTGCCACGCCCACGATGTCGCTCTGGCTGATGAGGCCGACGAGCAGCCGGCCCGCGTCAGTCAGCAGTAGCCGACTGCGCCGCTCCGCGTCGTTCTCGCCATCCCCGCCGCATGCTCACTGAGCCTCCCCCATTGCTTCACCTGGAAATAGCCAGGAAGGATTTTACTGTTAGCACCACGAAGTTAATACAAATGTCTA
>JALGUR010000149.1 GCA_029820565.1 Candidatus Zipacnadia bacterium | reverse complement strand
GCTAGGATGGACTGCCATATCCGCTGCATACGCGACGGGTGGATCCGGTTCTTCCTGGCAGTGGTGAATACATAGTCGTGTGCGCAATCTGCCGGCCGTAGCTCCACCCAATCGGACAAAGCAGCATACGCTTCTTCGGCCAAAGGCGCCACACGCCACCGCCCACCCTTTCCATTGATACGCAGCAAACGGTTTTGCAGATCAACGTCCCCCAGTCGCAGATTGATTAGTTCACCGCGCCTTATTCCTGTATAGATCAGAACCGCCATCAGTGCATAGTTGCGGAAAGCGATTAAGACGTCTCGGTACCTTTGCGCAGCATCCAGTATGGCCCGGAGCTCGTCAGCCCGCAGGTAGGTGGGCACAGGCCTCACCCGCCTGGGCGTCAACACCTTCCGCAAGGGGTCATAGTCCACGACATCTGTGTCCAACAGATAGCGCCAAAAGCTGCGCAAGGCGTGGATGCGGCGGGCGGTTGTGTTGTTCGACAGACCCCGCTCTTTCATATCCACGATCCACGCTCGCACCAAGTCGGTGGTGATCTGGTGGACATGGACGGGCTGGGATGACTCTACATGCTCATCGCTGCCGGCTGATGCGGTCAGCCGCTGTTGGGCTATGAACTGACTTATCAGACACAGGTCGGAACGATAAGATATAGCGGTGTGTGCCGAATAGCCGAGTTCTGCCTCTAGATACAGGAGAAAATCGTGAATAGCTGTGTCCGTAAGCATTGACTTTAAGACACACCTTTCTGTGTGTCAGCCGTGCTTAGGACAGCATCAGGAGGTCAAAAAGGGGGAAGTTGCATCGAAAAGGGGGAGCGCAACGCAAATTCGGGCTATATTGCGCTCAGATAAGACTTATTGGACACACTTACATTGACTTATATCTCACTCAGTGTGTCTATAAGCCGAGTTATGTACACAGTGCTTGGGAGGCTGTGCACATAAGTCTTGAGGAGTTATGTGCACACTTGCGCGCAGGTTATGTGCCGCTTTGCTGCCTCTGGCGCTTGTTGGAGTGGTGACAGTACCAGCGGGCAGCTAGCCTATACAAGCCCATCACATCGGCGCCACTTTGTCAAGGCAATACCGCGACCATTAGGGTCGTAAGGTCCTAAAACTAGTCTCCGCTGCGCAGCGGGTGCGGGATCCTGGCCTAGATGGACTCCTTCGGGAGAACAGCGGGCGATTGGCTAAGCGGTCTTGCTATGCCTGCTAGCAGCTCAAGAGGCGTGGTCGGCAACGGTGCCAACGGCCTGTACCGCACCTGTCAGTCGTCTGCCGTGGCTAGCCCGTACAGAGAACCTACCACGCAACAACCTTCGCTGGGACGAGGTCAAATGTTAACCATCCGAATGGCTCCCCCTATTGGACGATTATCGCAACTTCCTCGGAAGTGATGAGTGCCTACAGCTTGCACAAGCCAATGAGCTGAAACTTGCGCATGGCGGCGCTAACTGGTGACGCAGAATAATGATCGCCCGCTCGCCATCATCGGGCAGGAGACCAAGACAGAGTGTGGGTAGCGGAGACAACGCACTTGGGGGACCACGTAGGGTCACGGGCTGAATTGGTGCACATAGTAGGCCGACTTCGGTAGACCATGGGCGAGATAGTGTGCAATTCTTCGGGCTCTGGGCTGTCTTGATCATTAGTGGACGCGACAGTTACGGCCTGCACTGTCCCAAGACGGCGGCTATGACTCCCCAAGAGCTAGAGCAGCTTTCTAAGCCGCAACTGATTGAAATCATCCTCCAGTTGCAGGCCCGCATACCGCAGCTCGAAGAGCAGTTGAAGCTGCTCAGCCAGCCGCCCCGCCCACCGATCGGAGCACCGAACCAGGAGATGCCGTCTAACCGCCGAATCCAAAAGAGGCGCCGGGACCTCCAACTCAATACGGGACATGATCTGACAACACCTGACGTGCAGGCATATGCGAGACAAGCCGTTGAAAGAGGCCAGCTTACACCGTCACTTCGTCGGGCACGGGAGCGTCAATGGCCCAGTGGAAGAAACCGTCAGGGTCGGTGTGAATGTGCCTCCTATCTAATACTACGCACGCGCCACCAACCGGTTTCCCTGCCTCGTCCACCACCCGCCCGCGGACCGATCTGCCGGCCTTCAGCCGGAACTCCTGCGAGCGCGCCTGGGGATCCGGACCGAGATTGATATGTCGCCACTGCGGTGCATAACCGTCAGCTTCAACGGTGACCGTAGGATAGCCCTTGTCCTTTACAATCGACCGATATCCTAACACGGGCGGGCCGACCAGCTTGCGCCCCCCGTCATAGACTTCACCATAGATGTCGAAGTCCGTACCCTCCTCCCAAGAATCCGCCGTGTAACGGTTGGGTCCCAGCTCCACCTGCGCTCCCACAATGGGCCGGCCTTCCTGGTCCAACACGCAGCCGGTCAGCTTCGTCCGCGCCGGGCTCACGCTCACCCGTTCCACTTCAATAGGCCAGACCTTTGTGCCACGGTGAAGTCTATACTCGCCATCGTTCCCGATGGCCACTAGCCGGTTCGGGCCCACCTTGACCATGTCAAACTGGCCGGTTATCGGCGGGTCGGGCAGATCTGAAAAGCTGACGCGGTGGCAGATCTGAAAAGCTGACGCGGTCTCGCCAGGTATGGCCGCCGTCTGTGCTAAAGGCCACGTGGAAACCCGGGCGACCGTACTGGCAGGCCACCACCCCGTTGTCCAGCACGGCCAGGGTAGGCGCGATATTCATCAGATGCGGGCTTGTTGGCTCCGGCGTCGTCCACGTCTTGCCCAGATCATCCGACCAATTGACATACAGAGGTCGATACTCGTTCGGAAAGTGTGCTAACTGCGTTCGCATGACACAGATCATCTGTCCATTGGGCAGCAGCGCGATGGCCGGCTCGCACACGCCGATGTACTGTCCCGGCAGCTCCGGGTTGGGGTCGTTGGGTTCGTAGGCCACGGTCGCGTAGTAGCGCCACGTGTGGCCGCGATCACTTGAGCGGGAAAGCACCACACGCCTGTTGATGTCACCTTTGAACACACCGCACATCACCGCTAACAGATCGCCATTGGCGAGTTGGAGAATCTTGCCCATAGCGAACTCCGGCCAACCGGCCGGATAGGGAACGAGATGCAACTGCTTGGTGGTGACGGCATCGGGCATGTAGACCTGGACCGGCGCGACCTCATAGCTCGTGAAGTCGTCGTTGAACCAGGCAAACGTCGTGTGCAGCGTGAACCAGCCGTCCTTAAACTCTCCCTCCATCGGGGCTACGAGCTCCTCCGCTTCCCCTTTGAACGGCGAGATACCGACGGTGAGGTACTTGAGGACGCCGCCGTCGCGCAGCGCCCCGCTCATGGCGCCGCCGGCCAGCAGGGGCGGCGAATCCATCTCCGGCCCCCAGGTCACCCCGCCGTCGGTGGACGTTCTGTAATACCTCGGCCCCGTCCCCGGCTTTGGATAGAAGGCCGCTACGACTCCGGTGCGCGAGACATCCACACTCGCGGTATTCTGATAGTTGAGGGCGCTAAGGGTAGTCGGCTCCCCTATGGTGACCCGTAATATCTCACTTTGTTCGGCTGTCACAGGTCGAGCTCCCGCCCCAACGCACAAGCAAGCAATCATCATACAAAGCCAGGCACCTTCTGCAAAGGTTTGATTATGTTGCATGTCCTCCTCCTTGTTTTGCGTATTGTTACCTCTCCGCAAGGAGAGGATGCGCCCCGGGTTGATGGAGACTGGTGCAAAAGTCACTCTATAGTATAAGAGGGGGGGGGTAGCAGTCAAGGGCTAAATCTGCTAGCAGCCTGTCGGAGAACGGGCTTAATGTTGGTGTTAGATGCCAGCAGCACGGTTTTTTGGAGCCGGATGCAGGGAAATGATGATCTGATCGAGCGATTCGGTTGCACTTC
>JALGUR010000017.1 GCA_029820565.1 Candidatus Zipacnadia bacterium | reverse complement strand
ATCTTCGTGGAGAATAAGTGGGGACCCGACCTGATGGAACTCGAAGACTGGAAGTACGTCATTGATTATCTGGCTGAACGAAAGATGAATGCCTTGGGTATCGGTTTGTATGGCTGCTGGTGTGTCCAATACGACGGGCAGATTACTGAATTTATGATGACACCGCTGCCTGGTTATCCCGAATTGCAAACTCCAAAGACCATCCGTTGGTACTCACCTGCTCACGATCGCTGGGAGGAGTTAACTTATCTCCCACGTATCTTCGAGCAGGACTTCCTCGGCGAGATTGTGGCCTACGGCCAGCAACGGGGCGTTACTGTATTCCCCTTCGTCAACAGTCTGGGCCACAATACGCTCATTCCGCGCCTATGTCCTGAGTTTTCGGCCCGCGACGCCCAAGGAAATCCCCGTGGGACCGGATATTGTCTGAGCAATCCGGAAACTCGCAAATTTGTCACCCAGTGGTACCAGCACATCTTTGAACACTACTTCAAGCCCTATGGCGTGGACATCTTTCACATTCAGATGGATGAGGTATGGGAGGATTTTTGCGAGTGCCCCAACTGCCGCCAGCAGCCCAGGGAGAAGATGCTCCAGGAGTGGGCCATTACCCTGGTCAAGCACCTGGTGGACTGTGGGGTCAGCCATGTGGTGATGTACAATGACCAGTTCACCCGCCACATGCAGGCGCTGGACGAAACCTTCATCCAGCGCTTACGGGAAGAGGACTTACTTGACAAACTGATTGTGGACTGGTGGGGGTACTCAAACACCGCAATCCGCCCCGGGGATCATCCCCGATTGGGACAAGGGCTGCGGGCGTGGGTGAAGCCGATGACATGCTACTATAACTGGTCGCGGTATCAGCCCTATCAACACAACGTCGCTCTGGTGTTGGAGATGGGGCACGCTGAGGGAGCCGAAGGCGCGAATTCTTATTCGGTCTTTGACCCGGCCTGGGGGCTGGATTTTGATATCCTGGCGGAATATTCCTGGAATTTCCGCGGCGCAGGTCCGGTACACCGCTTTGAAGAGAAGTGGGCGCGGGTGCGCGGCGACGGTGCTGTGCTGGAAGCGCTCCGCTGGCTGGACCGAGCCGCACCTCTCGCCCAACCGCTGGCCTATTATGACTATACCTATCCTAACCCCGAGCAGCCTTACCCCCGACACTACCCCGAAGAGCCTCTGGAGCAGTTAACTGACAAAAGTTCAGACCTGCAGTTCATCGCCGAGGCCGCTTCCCGAGCCCGGCGTCTGATAGACGGCCGCACCGATGAGTTGTCGCGCAATCTCCTCGCCGAAGCCGCCCGGATGGAGGGTCTGGCGGTCGTCTTTGAGCGCCTGCGGCAGGTTCGGGCAAGCATATACAGCCTGGCAGAGCCCGGCGGCGCAAGCCAGGTGTCTGGCACGGGTGCGCTGGCTGGCGATGTTAGGGAAGCTCAAGCAGTGCTGGCAGAAATGATGGGCATTATCGAGTCAAACAAGCCCCCATATATGGTGCCTTCTTGTCTGCGTGATTTGTCGGTACTGTATGAGTTTCTGGGGCAATTGAGCGATGATATTGACGAGGCGGGGCGGGGTGAGCGGGCCTGGTCCGACGTCCGCTGGTTTGTGGAGGGCTGCGTGGCCCAACGCGGATTCGCTAAGAAAGGATAGCCAAATGCAAATAGGCTTTGCTTCTACCGACATTACCCCTTCAATCGGTATGGAACAACCCGGCAGCCTCGGCAAACAGTTTCATACCCGCATCCACGATCCATTGTGTGTCAAAGCAGTCGTCATAGAAGATGAGGAACAATCCGTGGCTCTGGTGGGCATTGATGCCCTGTCTGTCAAGCGCTCAGTTGTCCAGGCGGCTCGGGCGGTGGTGGAGGAGAAAACCGGGATTCCGGCGGGCAATATTATGGTGGGGGCCTCGCACACTCATTCGGGCGGGCCCACCGTTGGCGCCCGGCCGGGCGACTTCGCCCATGCCTTTGACCGCGACTTTTGTGAGGACATAGCCCAGAATCACGCGACAGCGCCTGATCTGGGCTATCTGGAATACGTCACCAGCCAGATTGCCACTGCCGTCATTATGGCAGATGAGCACAAGCAGGAGGCGCTGCTCTCGGTAGGCAGCGGCCAGGAGCCTACGGTAGCCTTCAACCGTCGCTTCAAGATGAGAGATGGCACGCAGATGACTCATCCCGGCAAGGGGAATCCAGATATAGTCCAGCCCGCCGGCCCGACCGACCCCGAAGTAGGAGTCGTGGCCGCCTGGCGTCCCAATGGGGACTTCCTTGGCTGTATCGTCAACTTCACCTGCCACGGCACCACCGCTAATCCTGGCGCTTCGGCAGATTGGATTTACTGGCTGCGCCAGACCATCACCGGCGGCATGCATGGAGGTGAGGTAGTCTTCCTCAACGGGGCCTGCGGTGACGTCACGCAAGTTGACAATCTGTCGCTGCAGGAGCATGAGTCCGGCGCTAAATGGTCGCGGCGGGTGGGGCAGAAAGTGGGCGCTGAGGCGTTGAAAGTGCTGTCTATGGCCGAACCGGCCCAACTGCTACCGCTGGCGGCGCGGCAGAAGATACTGAAGATAAAGACGCGCGAGGTATCTGAGGCCCACTTCCAGGAAGCCCTGAGCCGGCTGAAATCTGATGCGCCAGAAGGCTACGAATGCTGGTACGTCCGCGACGCAGTATTGCTACACGAGTACAACAAGGTCGAACCCGAGGTGATCTGTGAGGTGCAGGCCATCCAGATTGGGCCGGTGGCCTTCGTTTCCAACCCCAGTGAGTACTTCTGTGAGTTTGGCCTGAGCATTAAGGCCCGTTCGCAGTTCCCTTACACTTACGTTGCCGAATTAGCCAATGGCTGCATCGGGTATGTCCCGACTCCCGAAACCATGGGGCCGCAGGGCGGTGGCTACGAGCCGCGGCTGGCAATGAGCAGTAAATTAGTGCCCCAGGCCGGACAGATGATTGCCGATGCGTCAGTGGAACTGCTCAATACCTTGACGCCGGGCGCGATGCCGCCGACTCCCCAGGTCAAGGTGGAGCAAACTCCCTGGGACGCCGGCAGATCTGACTCATAGGCAATATGCACCATCCGACGGCCCAATAGACGTTTGCGGTCAACCCGCTATCAGAAAGAAAGGGCGACAAAAGTATGAACTCAATATTCAGTGCCGGAGCAGCGCAGGTACCTATCACGCCCCCAGTGGGCACTTCATTGGCTGGTTACTTTCACGACCGGGTAGCAAAACGAGTCCGAGACGACCTGTTTGCCCGCGCCCTGGTAATGGAACACAATGGCGAATGTATTGCCCTGGTATCATGTGACTTAGTGTGGGTGCCCAGGGAACAAGTACAGAAGGTAAAGACAGAGGTGGAGGGGCAAATCGGCATCCCGGCCTCGCGCGTGCTAATCGCCGCCACCCATACGCATACCGGGCCAGTGCTTAATGCGTTCAATATGCCAGTTAATCAGCAGTGGCTCGCGACACTGGCCGAGAGGCTTACCCAAGCAATCTGTACGGCTTTCGAACGCCGCCGCCCGGCCGAAATCCGCGTCGGCTGCGGCCAGGAAACGCAATTGTCATTCAATCGGCTGATGCGACTGGCCGATGGCACCCAAGTATTCGGCACCGGGGGCAGCACCAACGAAGTCGGTGCCGGCGAGACGCAACGCCAGGTAGTAGGCCCCGCCGGTCCGATTGACCCCGAGGTCGTGGTCGCGCGGATTGTCGACCGCGATGGGATTACCATTGCCTTTGTCGTCAATTTCGCTTTGCATGTGGACGTCATTGGCGGTGCCACCGCCGATCTTATCTCCGCTGATTGGCCCGGGGAGATGGCCCAGGCCCTGAACGATATTTATGGCGACGATACGGTTACTCTGTTCCTCAATGGTCCCTGTGGCGATATAAATCATGTTGACTATCTTGGCCTGAGCGGGGCTATCCAGGACCTGGGCCGGGAAGAGAAAGCCCAGCAACTGGGCCGCGCCTTAGCCGGCATTGCTATGAACGTTGGCGAGAAGGCCCCGGCCATCTCAGTCCAGCCGCTGACGACCGTCCTGGAGAAACTCACCATTCCTTATCTGTCGCCCGATGAAGTGGAAGCCGCGCTGGATACGTTGCAAGGCGTTCTGGAGAGGGAAGGAGCGGGGGCGAGAGAGTACGTCAATAGTATGGCTAAGCGGGACGATCTGTGGGGCGAGACCGCGACCGTGCCCGTCCAGAGCCTGCGTATCGGCGATCTGGCCATCGTGGGTGTGCCCTGTGAGTATTTCGTCTCCTGGGGCCTGGCGATTAAGCAGTGGTCGCCCGCCCCGTTTACTATGGTCGCCGAATTGGCCAACGGGTGGTTTGGATATGTCGCCACCTGGGAAGCAATTCAACGAGGTGGTTACGGGGCGCTGCCGCTATGGTCGCGACAATTGGCTGCCGAGGCCGGGCAACGTATGGCCGACTGCGCCTTTGTGCAATTGCAGCGGCTTTGGGATTCAGAAGGCACAGGGCATAAGCCGATGTAGGGGTCCGATGAGCAAGCCGCTGTCAACCAAAATCGGGGCGGGACTTGTAGTGGCCGTGGTGGTGGCTGGGCTAACCATTTATTGGCTAACCCGACCGGTGCTTTCGGACCGCCAGCAGATTTTGGATATGTTCTTGGCGGTAGAACAGGCAGTGGAGGGCAAGAGCGCGTCCAGCGTGATGCGCCACATCTCTGAGAACTACGACGATGGCACCTATACCAAAAGAGACTTGCCCCGGCTGGCTGTAACTGTCTTCAGAGAGCGCGAGCCATTTAACGTGGCGCCAGTCGTCCGCTCACTTGAGATAGAAAGCAACAGGGCCACTGCCGAAGTGAAAGTGAAGTTCTGGATAGGTCGCGGTCCACCGCAAGATGCCCAAGACCTAACCCTACATATAACGCTTGAGAAGACGCGGGGGACATGGCAAGTAACCCGGGCGCGAGGTTGGCAGCAAGCCCAGGAGGCGCTCTGAGCAGAGCCTGTCTTGGGGTGATGGTCTGAGCCGTGGATTACTACCGCGGCGGCCAGTCGCCGCCCTGCGCGGGAAGCCCGGGCAACTCGCAGACTCCGGGCCCGCAGTTGTCGTTCCCCGTCCGCCCCGAGTCCCAGGCAAACGGCCCCTGCCCGCCGACGTATGCCCCCGCACCCTCATCCCACTCCCCCGCCGCGAACCACTTAGCACCGCCACCCATAAACAGGAAGTTTTTCCCACCGGAGTGGAACATATCATCCCGATAGCCGCTTTGATCGCGCGAGTCGTGACTCTGATAGACGTTCTCGCCCAAGGCATCACCCCAACTTCCGGGACGATTGCCACCTTTCTCGAACAGTAGGACAGTGGCCGACGGGTTGGGTATTTGCTCCAGATAGATACCGTAGTAGTTGCCACTGGAATCGTTCCATTGACTGTACCGGGGCATAGCATAGGCGCGGGCATTGCGCGGGGTAGCCTCGGAATCTCCGCCGGTGCCCGCCACCGGATTGTCCCGGCATATCAGCAATTCCTCTGAGCCTTGGGTGTAGTCAATAATACTGCGATCCCAAGTCCATACGCTATCCTGAGGAGTGTATAACTCGGCCCCGCTCAGCCCCGGATTGTTGGGGTTGGGATTGGTGATACACCAAGAGGGCAAAAAGCCGCCCGCATCGTCTTTGTAAGCCATCATCGCGATATACAATTGCGAGAGGTTAGACAGACACTTCACTTTCCGGGCTGAATGCCGAGCATGGCTAATCACCGGGAAAATGATAGCGGCCAATACCGCAATAATAGCGATGACTACTAACAGTTCAATCAGAGTGAAACCGCGCCGATGTCTACTTATCTGTCGCATAATATCGTCTTCCTTACCATAGAAATATGGGCCGGCAATGTCATATCCGCGACTGGCCCACCTGTGGAAATTATACCCGTCTGAGGCAAACTTTAACCGTCAACTCTCGTCGGCACAAACGGCCGGCCGGCTAACCGCCCTGGTCAAAACGGCATCTGGGAGACTGCCTTGCCAATTAGGGCCAAGGCAATGGCCCCCATTCCTACCAGGCCCATACCACAGGAATAGCCGGCCACCAACACCGTGGCATACTGCTTCCAGCGCCGCGCGCCGAATTTAGGTATGAAGTAGAATTGGCTGATGAGAGCGCCAATCATCTGGGGCACTACGTAGTGAGGCAGAATCCCGCTGACGCCCCGCACTACTCCATAGACCAGCAGTATAGGCAGCCGCAGCGCTGATAGCAGCGCATAGATGGCTACGGCGGCGACGAATCCTCCGATACAATAATTAAGGTTCCAGGCCTTGTAGAACACGCTGTGCTCGGGATTAAGAGTGGAGGTAAACCACAGGCCCCGCTGGAGGGCTTGTATATGCCACATTTTCTGGGCGTAGGGATAGGCCGGCGAAGGAACCGGAGCCAACTTCCAGACCAACTGCCAGAATAGCAGACTCAGAATTGTGGCAATCGGAAACATCAGCGCTTCAGCCTTGATCATGCTTACAATCTTGTTGCCCGTTAGCTCCAGGACACGGAATTGCTGAGCCGAACCTCCATAGTTGAACCGGGGAATCGGCGCGAACCAGATATCAATGCCCCTGTAGCGACTGAGGATGATCGTGCCTTCCAGAACCATAGGGATGCCTAAGTACTGGCCGGTCAAACCAATCATTCGGGCATTGACATAAGACTCTATGGGACTGATGAGAAAGGCGAAACCGATGATGTAGATGATGGGAAACCCCGGGACCAGCCACCGACACAACAGTATGTATCCTGATGCTCCCAACACGTAAAGTCCAAGCGGCACCCACATGGGAAAGTCCCCGCGGCCCGCGGGCGGTACCCAGGAGCCGCGTTGTTCCTCGCCGCGCTGGCGGGCGGCCCGGTTGTAACGAATCTGCCTGACAATCTCGTACGCCCCTAACACGGCTACTGCCAGGGATACTCCGATGCCCAGACTAAAGTAGAAATCAATCTGATTAGCAAACTGGGTGTTGATAGTCTCCATTCCGGGGCGCCAACTGTGCAGTATTCCTGCCTTGTACAGTTGCGGATTAGCCACTGCCATTCCCAACATCGCGATAAAACTTCCGGTGGCTGCCCAGAAAGGCACCACAAACCCCGAACCAATAATCCCGAGGTCGGTCATAAATCCCACGGGTACTGCGGGCAGTATGCTCTGGGTGCGCCGGGTTAAGTCTACCCAGGGGATGGGTATCAACTGCACTGGCTCAGTCAACAGTACCTCAGTGATAGTAGGAATCCCCACGTAGATGCACCCGAATACCAGCCCGGCCATCGCCCCGATAGAGAAGGTTCGCCACCGCCAGGTCTCAGTCTTCGTGGTAGTCTCCGCAAGGGCCGTGGCCCCTTGGGCCTGGATAGCGGCGAACGGGAAGGGCAGATTCTCGTAGTCTGAGGTAACCCGAAACACGGTATAGCCCATACCAAACCATACCATCCGGCTCAGAATGTAGCCGATAAAGGTCAGACCACCAGGTAGTAGCCAATCAACATGGAAGAAAGTGCGCTGGGTAATAGCCGCAGAGGAGGCCGGCGGTACCACCCAATTAGGCACCTGCCCGGCCAGACCCATACCCTTGGCCGCCGGCGACCGGATGAAGTATTGCCAAAACATCTTCATAGCAAAGGCCCCTCCGGAGAGGGCCAGTGCTCCCTGCATCACTGTCAAGCCCATTGCCACGTAGAAGAGGATATAGACTTCTGAGCGCTTCAAGGTCACAAAGGAGCGCCGGGCAATCTCGGTAAACAGAATTATGGTGGTCCACTCCGCCGCCGCTCCCAGGGACTGCCCGGCCATCAATCCCAGGTAAATAGCGCCGGGCAGCATTACCAAACCCACGAACAATCCGCCCAATACAGTCTTGATATCAAAGCCATCCTCGAACTCCGTGGGCTGTTCCATCAAGCCCCGGTATAACTCAAGTTCTGGATCTATATGCGCCACGGGATACCTCCTTAGGCCCTGCCCCCACTGTGGACAGTTATCAGTCGCCAGTGGCCAGGCAGAGCCCCCTTGTCCTGTCGTTACTTCTCGTTATACCAGTCGTCAGACCGCACTTTACGCTTGCTCTGCTGCCTCCTCCAACTCGCCAGCCAGTAACTTGCGCCCGCGCTCGCCGTATTCGCCCTTCTGACCGACCGGGAACGTCCGCCACAACAGGTATTGCTTACGCAGAATATTGATGAAATTGCGCGTTACTCGCATCCAGGAAGCGTCATCTCCGCTGTGGCGGATTATGCGGCAGCGAATCTGGTAGATCTCCTCGTCTCTGGTGGGCAGTGTCTCAATTATCAACTCTTCGGAGACCCCCAGGTCATAGGGGGCCAGCCACACCATAGAAGAGAGGGCGTAACCCTCCCCGTATTCGCTGGTCGCAGTGTCTAGGTCAATATCGCCGGTAGAAAATTGACCTAATGAGTAGTCGGTATGGGCTATCAGGTACTCATGCAGGTACATATTCACCCCCAGAGCCTGATCACCGGTCACAGTGAAGGGCAAGTCCATAGCAATTTGGTCTTCTTCTGGTTCAGGCAGGCTCCAGCGTCGTTCAATACCTGGCATTGCTATGTCCGAGGCCCGACGAGCCGGATACATCACCGAGGCCAGCACCGTAGCCATAATCAACAGGGTAGTAGCCACCGCCGACAGCGAGGAGTAGTTGAGGTTCAGCCCCTGGACAATTTGATACTCAGTAATGATTTTGGCCGCCACTTGACCAACTAAGTAACCAGCCACGGCTCCCAACACAGCATATACACTGGCCTCGGCAATGAATAAGGCCGCTACGTGGGTGGGAGCCAATCCCAGCGAACTGTAGATGTATATCTCCCGGACCCGCTCATACACCGACCCTAACATAGTGTTCAGGACTATCGCCGCCGCTATTAGTATGGGTATAATCAGGTCAGTGACTCCGCTAAAGCCAGTCGTGCCCACCGCACTACACAGGTAGGTCTTGCCGTCTAATCCCGCGTAAATATTCAGTTCAATGCGCTGGATCAAGCGGTCCAAGACCTCGCTGGCTTCTTCGGCCTCGGGTATGCCGATAGCCACCGACCGCAGGCTACCTCCGGCATTAATTACAAAGTCATAAGGCACAATAAGGGTGTTGTCCGAAGCCAGATGAATGTATTCCCGCAGTTCCTCGCCCTTGGCTGCTCGGCCCCGACGCTGCTGTTCTCGTTGTTGGGCCATTTGCTGCTCCATCAGCAAGAAGTCCACCGGCGTCAGCGGCTCACCGTCCAGATCGCTGGCATTGGTAAAGCGGCTGGAGCGGATCATACCAATAACCCGCAGTTCAGTGCCGAACACTCTCACAGTCGCCGTACCGACTTGCGCGGGGGAGATGCCCAGGGCACTGGCGATCCCCGCCGGCAATATACACACTAACTTGTCGCTGGGCCGGAACCACCGCCCACCGGGCACCAGATATTTGTCAGCGTGGGTTATCTTGGTCTCTTTAGGGCTAAATCCGGCCATAGCAGTAGCGGCATAAGGGAGGGCATCGCCTCGTCTGACGGTAACGAATGATTGCTCGCCGGGCTTGCCCGAGAAGTACCACGCCCGCGGAGCCACGGGGTATTTGTCGCCAAATTCGTTGTCAATGATGTGGGTCGTAGGTTCGCCGACGGGTAGCCAACTCTTGTCCCGAATCATTATCCCATTATAAGAGGATAGCTTCGGTAACAGTATCTTATTGGCTCGTACTGTCTGGACCACCGAGGTAAAAGACAGGACAGTGAAGGTCAGTAGAATGAGGGTAGTACAGGTCAGCACCGTACGGACCTTGCGCCGCCGCATATTTGATATGCCGAGGCTAAAGGCCGCCGCCGAGGCCCCCAGCCGGCCCACATCGGCACTATGCACTCCGGTCTGGGTATATCTCAATTCCTTCATTTGCTCTTCGAACTTCTGCACAATGATGCTGACCACAACCACGGTCAGGGCCAGAATGATAAAGGCTAATAAGATAATAATGGGAGTGAAACTGATGGCGAAGGCCGGATGGACCAGACCGATGACAATAAAAATACCCAGAAAGGTGCCCAATACGCCCGTAATTTGCCACTTAATATCAGGGGCACCAATCAGCAGCCGTTCAATGAAGAAGCTAAACGGCATTAGCAGAGCTAAATAGAATATGATGCCTTTGATTACGTCATCCTCGGTCTTCCGCACATCCGGATAGGCGCGCGACTCGTTACTCCACGCCGCTCGCGCCGCAGTGAAAAACTTGTCGTATTCGCGCTGTCGCCAGCGCAGGTTGGCTTCTTGGAGATGCTCGTGGGCGCGTTCGTGAGCCTTCTGCACCCGGTCATTCTCTATGCCGTGCTTGACCAGACGGGATATGCGATGGTCATCCAGCAGCCACATATCGGCGGCCACCCGATAAGGTGTAGCATACAGGGAAGGATGTTCATCAATCAAATAACCGCTCCCCTCGGGCTCTTCGAGGGTAGAATTGATAAGCACAAAGCGCAGCCCCAGCAGTGTGGCCGCCATTGTGACTTTCACGCGGGTGCCTGGCCGGACAAAGACCACCGCCACCGGTTCGTAAGTTGAGGTAAGTTCACGCGGCGGTAGCGGCAAGGCATAACCATATTCGGCGGGAAACGCATCGGTGGTAGCGTCATAGACGTAAATCTGAGAGAGCAACTCGAAGAAACGCTGGTCAATCATATCGTAGATGGCCATCGGCTTGCAGACAAAAAGAACTACCGTAGTCGGTTTAATATGTTGGGTTAATTCCAACTCGATAGGATACTGTTTAGCGCCATTGACGCCTTGGTCCGGGGCCATCCGAATCCCGCCGTCATCCTCTCCCAGCAGGTATCCCTCAATCGTAGTCTTGCCACCTACTGCGCGGGTGTTGGGTAGACCAATCAAGCCGAACCGGCCGTTCTCATCGGTCAGGTCCAGGGCCTGGGCGCGCACACCCATAGCCGTCTTTTGGGTAGGACGGGCTAACGCTACAGCCTGAACCACGGATTTATCGGGGAAGGTACTAACTGATGGGTCGAACTCTACCAGCCGTCCCTTGACCTCCACAAAGTTGTCCGACAAATCAGGTTCATAAATATCCTTGGGCTCGCGGACGGCCACCAGATCTAACAGCAAACAAGCCAAGAACCGGGTCTGCTCACCCAGATTGTCAACCTCGACGTGGACCGGCGTGTCCATCAAAGTATCCACATACGGTCGGGAATCATCAATAGTGGCAAACCCTAACCCCGGAATACCAGCCAAGGTGGCTACTTCGCTGGATAGGGCCAGCCGCCCGGACATATATGTGTGCCAGGCTTTACCTTTAATAGCATTGATGCCATCTACAAATCGCTGCCCCACGTCCACCGACAGGGCATTAGCGATCAGCGCGGAGTATTCCCGGGCCTTCTTGCCTATTTCGGAAAACCGCCACTGGTCGCTTTCCGAATAATTGTAGTAGTAACCCTTGTAGAAGATGCCAAATGTCTGATTATGGCTGGAGAGATCTACCGAAAACCACAAATAAATATCCTCTTCACTAAAGTCGAGGGCTGCAGTGAGGGCCTCAATCGCCTCCTTGACCTTCTCCAAGGCCTGTCTCTGCTGACCTTCGCCCTCGCCGCGCGCTTGGCGGCCCTCCTCAATAATTGTTGCTACTTCTGTGGCAGCCTCCTGTATCTCAGGCAATCGCTCGTTGAACTTGTCCACCAGTCGCTGGCGATCGGCTAATTCCTCCTCCGTTAGTTGGTATTCGGGCATCTTCCCGTGGTTAGGGTCAGTACGGCGGCGGGCCGCCCGTATAACGCTCTTGAGCTTCCGGGCCTTATGTGCGGCGTCGTTCACCTTATCCAGCAGCCCTCCGAGGCCACGGATTTGTTCGTGAAGCGGACGCTCCTCGCGAGTTCTATATGGCCCGCCTGCCGTAGTGGTCCACAGCCGGTCGGCAATTTTTTCAATATCACTGCGGGCGGTCTCGACCAGCGTAAACATCTTTTCAACATGCACATCACTGCGGGCTCCTCGAATCCGCCTGCGGACGTATGCCTTGGCGCCGGCCAGCCCCTCGAAGTGTCCCGAAGTGGCCAGGAACACAATAGTTCGTGGCGGGGGCTGGGCCTTGAAGGCTTTTATTATCTGGAAAAGCGCTGCTATGCTGCACGCATTCTCGGCGCCAGGAGCCTGCGTTGGGGTAATGGCTATCGAATCATAGTAGGCTTGAATTACGACCTGCTGCTTGCTGAGGCGCGGATCAGTGCCTTTGATGCGTCCGGTAATATTCTTACCGGCTGCCTTCTGCCACTCCATATCGCAGTGTAGACGCACGCGGATGTTTTCTTTGGACTTGAGCAGTCCCCGCAGATAATCGGCACAGGCTCGGGGTACCCAAAAGCGGGGAATATCCACCGGCATAGAGAGGAACTTCTCCTCCGCCTCGCCGCGAATAGTCTGATCGGGCTCAACAAACAAAGCGGCCTTGGCCCCCAGCAATGGAGCATTGAACCAGTTAGAACCAGAGTTAAAGTCCAACAGGGCCACGCTGTCGCTGGCATCCAGTCCATTAAAAGCGCGCAGTTCGCCACTGCCCGCATATATTAACTGACCCGAGATGCCGCCCGGCGGAGTCTTCGGGCAGCGCACCAAGTTGGGCCACAATGGTAGGATCTCCCACGCCCGCCCCCCAACTACTTCCAGCCGTGCCGCCCGACCCTGCTCGTCAGGCTTTGCCATAGGCACCAAGACGGGGAACTCTTCAACTGTGACATCGTCCAGTCCTAATTGGCGAAATCTCTCTTCAACAATCTCAGCGGCCTGCTGCGAACCCGCATAACCAGGTATGCGGCTGCCCAAACCAGCTAATTTACTTATGGTAGTGCTCATCTCGTCAACGGAAACCAGTGAAGCAACTTTAGCATAGTCCGTTTCTGAGGTCAGCACTACCTCGCTCTCTTGTTGTCCCCAGGCTGTCCCCATGACCACCGCCGGTACCACCAGCCATATCAGGACTCTATTTAACTTCACTCTACTAACTTTCATCGCCACGAATTCACCGCCTTACCGGCAGTTGTCTACGAGCAGCCTACCTCAGTCGGTCCACCGTCACTCCGCATAGGTCTAACTAACCACGCTTATATTTAGTGCTCCGGAACGTGTTCGCTGCCCAAGGTGCCGATCTCAAGTTCCAAGTCAGCTCGTTCTTCAATGCGTTCTACTTCGCCGTCGCGGATGTGCACAATGCGGTCGGACACATCAATCATCTTCAGGTCGTGAGTGGCGGAAATTATGGTCACGCCGCCCTCCCGGTTCAATTCCTTCAACAGGTCAATTATTTCCTTGCCGGTCTGCAGATCCAGGTTGCCTGTCGGCTCATCAGCCAGGACAATAGCCGGACTGTTAGCCAGGGAACGGGCGACTGCCACCCGTTGCTGCTGACCGCCGGAAAGCTCAAACGGTTTATGGTGCAGCCGGTCGCCCAAACCCACCATATCCAGCAATTCCCGGCCCCGGTCCATCATCTCGTCGGTACCCATACCGGCAAAAATCATAGGCAGCGTCACATTCTCCAACGCTGTCATCACCGGGATGAGGTTGAAAGTCTGGAAAATATAGCCAATCTTGCGGCAGCGCAGCCAGGCCAGCTCGAAAGCGTCAAGTTGGGCCATATCTACCTCTTCAATGTAGCATGAGCCATCGCTGGGCTTGTCCAGACCACCAATCATATTAAACAATGTAGTCTTGCCTGATCCTGATGGCCCCATAATTGATAGGTACTCCCCGCGCCGCACATCCAGGTCCACGCCCCGCAGCGCCGGAACTTCCACCTCGCCCATTGTATAAATCTTCGCCAGGTCGCGGGTGCGGACAATGAACTCGTGCGTAGTCACCGAGTCATCGCGGACCAGATCACCACGAGAGGTCTTGCGCTCGCGGGCTAATTTCTCCATCACGTCGCGCAAATCAGCATTGCACTCGGGACAGACCGTAACAATCCCGGCAGTTTCAATCTCCGCACCACAATTGGGACACTCAATCTTTGCCATAGTTGACTCCTTCCCAGATAGCGCGTGGGCGACTACCCGCCTCGCCGCAGTGCGCTTATATCTCGCTCTGCAGCGCTACGGCGGGTCGCATTCGCGCGGCCCGCATTGCTGGCGGCACCGCGGCCACCAGTGATATAACCGTTCCAATCGCTAACCCTATGGCCAGGTAGATTAGCATCACTGACCAGTCCATCTTAGCCGCCGTTGAGAAACCTTCTTTGAGGCTAAAAATCAACAACATTGCCAGATGACCCAAAATTAGGCCGACAACCGACCCCAGCACCCCGATCGTAGCCGCCTCTATTAGAAACAGTCGTACTATGAAAACATCCAAAGCGCCCAGGCATTTCATAGTGCCTATCTCCTGGAAGCGCTCAGTAACTGACATCAGCATCGAATTAGTGATGCCTACTCCGCAAACTAACAGCGACATTATTACCAACCACAACTGCCGTGCCTGCTGGGCCTTGCGCTCTTGGATGTCGGCGGCCGCCGAGCCACTCCCCAGTTCTTCGCTTGTCCCACCGGTAGCCGCCGCAAGTGCTTGGATCTGCAGGGCCTCACTGGCCGCCAGGCCGTCCTGAATTACCTTGGAAGTGCACACTGAACTAAAGAAGGCAATACCCAGGATGACCCCGGCGGCCGTGATGACAGCCCGCCCCAACCGGAGAGTGACGTTTCTAATACTAATCCGAAACGCCTCGCTCCAGGGCAACACTATCTGCCGCTGGATGTGCAGTTCCTCAGCCGCTCCGCCTCCCCCCATTTTCGCTAACCTTTTTATGTCTATCATAATTGCCTCGCCCTCACAGCATTACTCTAAACTTCGCCATACTCCTGCTATACCCTCCACGAATTTTAATATTATCACCTCTGTTCATAATAGTCAAGCAAATCAAACTGTGAGCGACGCTACTTGACAAACTGGAAGGCATAGACTTTACAGTCGCGCATCACCAAGCGCAGGTGCACTTTGCTGCCCACTAATCTGCTCAAGTCGCTGGAGCCGCCCCAGGTCACTTCCATCCCACACTCGTTGCCGTTGAGTTCATCAGCATCCGCCAGCGTAAAGCCGGGGATAGGCTCGCGCGCGGTGTCCAGCAGTTCGACGCGGATTACGCCACCAGCGCTGGTATCGGCATTCAATTGGAGTGTGTCGCCCTCTACTTCAACGGCCACAGTAATCAACTCGCCGCCTTGATAGCAAGCATCGGCGCTCACAAAACCATCGCGCCGCAGCCGCGCCCGGAAGATGCCACAGTGCGCGTCAGCGGCCCAGTAGGCTTGGCCATGCTTGGTGCTATTGCCCCCGTAGTAGATCCACATCTCGTCACCCACCGCGACAAGCCCCGGGACAGCATAAATGCTGCTACAGTCCCATTTGCCCGTCGGGCCCAGGCGCAGAAACGGGTGCCGACCGCCCACCCGCGTCCACTTAATCCCGTCCTGACTCACGGCCAGTTGCACATCCAGTCCATCGGGGAAACCGCCCTTGTGTAGTAGCCCCCGCTCACTAAGGTCATACTCCCCACTGGCCGGGTACATCGGCCCGCCCCAATGCCAGAAAGCGGAGGGGAACATCAGGTATACATCGGGCGCATCGGGGTATTGGATCACTGTCTGGGTGTAGAAATCCATTATCGGGGTAGTGCGCTGCCGATTGACCTCCACAAACTGGTCCAGTACGTCGTCCAGACGAATGGAGTGAGTCACCTTCCAATCGCGGAAGTCCGGGGACTCCACGCGATGGGTGCCGCGATAACTGTATCCGGCCGGATGCTTAAACCAGTTGCGCTTATAGCCGACATATTTCTCCAGCCGCACATCCCAGAAGGCTATGTTGAGCGAGTCGTAGTTGCCGCCCGGATTCGGCTTATCCTCGCCATACATGGTCCAGTGAATCCCGTCAGCCGAGTAGAACTGCCGGATACCATCTTGCGGGGCCGGCTCGGCATCGTCCGGGCTGCTGAGGGTCTGCAAGGGCGACCACATCTTATACCGTTCTTCGGGCGGGGCATGGGGGTCTATGAACACACAGCAACCGTGCCAGCGCCGCCGGCCGCCCTCGGGATCCAGCACAATATTATTATCCTTGCTACCTTCGAACTCGTACAGGCCCAGGTTAGGTTTCTCCCAGTTGACTCCATCGCTGCTTTCCGCGTAGCAGATGTACTGTTGGTTGGGATATTTCCCAACCATTTCCTTGAAGCCTTCGTACGTCTCAGGCACCGGGGTATCCGGCGGTATCTCGGAGCGCACACCAAAATACCACAAGCGGAACCGCTCGCCCTCTTTGATTATCGTGCTATAGCTCCCCAGTCTGCCCTCCCAGGGTTGATCGCTAACCAAGACCGGCTCGTGGTCCTGATAGGGCGGATTCATGACAAATTCCACGCCCTGGCTGGACGCAACATAGCGGTCGTCAACGAACAGATACTTGTAGCCATCCGCACCTGCAATGGAGACGAGCGAACACAGCAAGACAAGGCACACAGCTACGTGAGGAAGCATAGCTGAGTGAGCACCTAAAATCATACGTAACACCTCCGCAAAATTAGAGTTGTGGGTCAGGCTGTGGCCGATTTCGTGAACAGGTTCGGCCTGAGGTCTATCCTTCACATCTTTGTTGGAGTCAGCATTCTTGCCGACCATATGAACTAACCGGATCTGTGATTGATTGCGATTTGTGACTAATCCGCTTGGTTGATGCTGGCCGGCGGATGCGTATTAAGAATCGGCTGGGCCACTCGTATGATGTTCCCTCCGATCATCTTCTGGACCTCCTCGTCCGAATACCCCCGGCAGACTAAGGCTACGGTGATGTTATACGGCCAGGCGCACGCACTCAGCGAAGTCGGCTGGGTGTAGAGTTGCCAACACGCGCGGCTCGGGTTCTTTAGATTTGACTTTCGCCCCATTGTTTCCTCGGTCAAATCCCAATGATACGCGGTATTCCATTTCTTCGGTTTAGTCGCTTCTCTTAGCTCGGGCGGCTCAGCCGCAAGGAATATACTGTGGTCCGTGCTGACGGCTACATGGTCAGCTCCGACTAATTGCACCGCATGGTCCACATGCCTAAGGAACATCTCAATGCTGTAGGCCCCAATCAGGTTGGGAACATTACACATCCCGACCACCCCACCCTTATCGGCTACCGCCTTGATCGCCTGATCGGTCATGTTGCGGTATCTGCAGTAGCCCGGATGCACGGCCTGGCAGTCGGTATGACTCACGATGACTGGATCGTCGGAGACCTCAATCATGTCCAGCGCGGCCTGAGGGCTCAGATGGGTGGCGTCGGCGATGATCCCCAATTCATTCATACGCTTGACCACAGCCCGACCCAGGTCAGTCAAGCCCAGCGTGGGGTCAGTCCACTGTCCGCCTCCGAATTCAGTGCCGTGGCCATGGGTGAACTGGGACCAGCGCAGCCCGAACGCGTACAACAGGTCCAGGTTCTCTAAAGCACTCCTGGACCCGTCCAACATCGGACGGTCGTGAGAATGCCACAGCACGGCGTGCCTTCCCTCCGCTTTGATCTGGTCTATATCATTCAGGTTGACCACCTTCTGAATATGGTCAAGGGCCTCACCAACATAGGTTCTCGTGGCGATCAGATCCAGCGTCCAGTAGTTGAAACTCGCCACCCCTAAGGTTTGTCCCCTAGCGTCCCATAAGGCACGATGGTCGCTGGGCATGATCGGGTCGCTCACCAATTCAAACGGCCGCCAGTCCGCCAATTCCTCGCGTATTGACATAGCCACGTCCCAGCCCGGATCGGTGGCCGCCGCGAGTTTCTCCCGCGCATATTGGTCCATCCGCTCGGAGTAGAGACCCCATGAGCCGATAGTCGGAGGCGCACCCATCGTGTCGCACACGGTTGAGTTGCGGTGTAGTTCCAAACCCCGGGCCAGTTGCTTTTCAGTCGGCTGCAACTCCGCCAGTGCCGCCTGCTTGGCCTGCTCTATGTAATCTCTAACCCGCTCACTTACCTGGGCATCATTTGATTCCCCGGATGATGGTGAAGCCATTGCTGTTCCCCTGTCCTCAATAATTGACGCGGCCCACAGTCCCCCTACTCCGGCAAAACTTCGGCTCATGAACTCTCGTCTGGTTATTGTATCCTTCATGACTTATGCCTTCTTTTCTTGCATAGTCTACACCTTCACCTTCACTTGATGGGGCCTCGGCTGGCTCTCCCGTGAATGAATTGACAGCCCCTCTCCATCAAGTTACAATTGGAGGTCCTAATGCTGGTCGCACCAATTAGCTCGGATTATTGATAAACCGAAATGCAAACATCTCTTGTGGCGTCACACCCGCTCGTAAGAGTAAGGGGCCTTAACTGCAAATTACCGCACTTCTCCAAAGAGCAACACTGTGTTATCTACCGTATTATTCTACTTTTAGAGTTTTTGCCGGACTTGTCCGCCATAGGCGGGCCCGAAGGCGGAAAGGTGCGGACTTCGGCGAGCTCAGTCGAGCCGAAAACCGGCTTTTTTTCTCGCAGTGAGCCTGTCAAACGCCAAAAAGCGGGTTTTCCGCGAAACCCCTTGATGAATTTTCCGGACCAGGAGTGATACTAATGTCTGGGCAACTACCCCAGGGACTGTTGCAAGTATACACAGGCGCCGGCAAGGGCAAAACCACCGCCGCCCTTGGTCAGAGTTGGCGTGCCCTGGGCGCGGGACTGCGGGTGTGCTTTCTACAATTCCTCAAAGGTGGCATTAAATCCTCCGAGCAGCAAATTGCCGCCCAATTCGGTTCCCAGCTAACCTTCACTCATTTCAACCACCCGCTCACCTCTCTCATCTTCGGCGGCTCTGCCTCACCTGAGGATTATCAGAAGGTTGCCGAGGCCTGGCGGGTGGCCCAGGCCGCTCTGGCTAATCCGGATTATGACCTGGTAGTGCTTGATGAAATCAACAACGCTATGCACCACGGCCTGGTGGAGGTCAGCGAGGTTCTGGGCGCTCTGGCCGACCGGCCGGCTCATCAGGAAGTCATCTGCACCGGCCGCAATGCCCCGGCGGAGTTGATAGAAGCCGCCGACCTGGTCACCGAGATGCGGTTCATAAAACATCCGTATGACGAGGGAGTCAAGGCTCGTCGGGGGATAGAATTATGACTGCCCATTGCGCTACCTGACACTGTTGCAAGACCTGCAGGAGAGGGACTATTGCAAAACTTGTAGGAGCGGCACTATTGCAAAACTTGTAGGAGGGGCACTATTGCAAGACTTGTAGGAGGGGCATCCCTGCCCCGATTCCTGTAGGGTAAAGCCGGATCACCTCAGCCTTTATGCGCCGGTCGCGTCATTGGTCAGCAGCACCCTCCACAATCGCAATCTCCTCGTCAGTCAGGTCGTAGAGTTCATAGACCAGGTTATCAATGGCCTGGTCGGTGGCGGTTATCCGGCGCTGGAGGCGATTGCGGTCGGTGGGGCTTTTGGCCTCCGCCAGACGCTTGTGTAGATCCAGCATCTTCCCCACTAGCGCGTCTATGTAGCACTTATCCCCTCGACGGCCTTCTGTACCCATCATATCGGCTTTTCGGGCACCGTCGCGCGAGTGTTGACACAAACACCGAAGATGATTATAATATATTATAATAGACAGTAAAGATCATTAGCGGTCACTCGGGATGATAGCAAATGCCGAAGGAACTTCTTACGATAGCAGACACCGCGCAATTGTTAGGTTACAGTGAAAACTATGTTCGGCGCCTGGCCCGCTGTGGACAGATACCAGCGTTTAAGATGCGGCGACGTTGGATATTTGCTCGCGAGAAGATTCTGGACTGGCTGAATGCCGGTTGCCCTTCGCAGGAGGAGCGTCCGTCCTTGTTTGGATAACACTCAACCCTGGAACGAATGAACACACCTGGCGGCTCGGCCCCAAGGGAGTGTGAACTGTTAGATGTCTAGTGAAGGAATGACCCGACTGAGTGGTACACAGTTACATCTATCATTAGGAGAAGGACTAAATGAGTTGTCCACGACGGCTTTCTCTGAAAATAGAGAAGAACCTTTTCACAGATGGGTCAACTGGATCGCCGGTTTTTCTGCTGCATTTGTACGCGACTGTATCAATCGTTACATGCCACCAGGACGCGGATTAATCATTGATCCATTTGCAGGAGTGGGCACAACACTAATTGAAGCAGTGATGGCAGGGCATAATGCCATTGGTTTCGAGATCAACCCCTTCGCTACGCTTGCTGGTCGTACCAAGCTGGCAGCACTTCACTTGAGTTCGGGCGTAGTTGAAGAATTGTCCCAGCAATTCTCGCAATGGATGGTTAAAGCTATTGAGGAAGATCGAGAACCTCAATCAACTGAACCTAAGGGCTTTCGATCTCGCATACCTTTCTTCTCGCCACCTATATTGTACCAGGTCTTACTGCTCATGGACTTCATCGATGACCTCGGCGATGGATTGCCGAGCGATCTAATGCGTCTAGCGTTTGGGGCGACGATGGTCTCCTTTTCTAATTACAGCTATGAGCCGAGCCTTGGCACGCGCCCTGGGGCCGGTAAGCCGCTCATAGAAGAAGCGGATGTCACCAGCATAATCGTCAACAAGCTGAGCGCGATCGCACGAGACCTTCGCCGCATCGATCCCGTATCCCGCAATAAATGGGGCCGAAGCACGCTTTACAGGGAATCGTTCTTCAATTGCTTATCGAAGAATATACTAGGGTCCTCAAGTGTTGATCTGATAGTGACCTCCCCACCCTATTTGAATAACTACCACTATGTCCGCAACACTCGGCCGCATCTTTACTGGTTGGGACTGGCAGCGTCGCGACGGGAGCAGAGAAAACTAGAGCGAGAGAGTTATGGGCGCTTCTGGCAGACGGTGCGTAATGATCGCCCAATTGCCTTAGACTTTGACTTGTCTGAAGTCTCATCTCTGGTCGCGGAGATCCGAAATAAGCGAACCCACAAGGGGCAATACGGGGGACCTGGATGGGCGAATTACGCCGTATGCTATCTGAATGATTCTTGGCGTTTCATTCAATTGGTAAATGATGTATTGAAGCCAGGTGGCACGGCAGTGGTCGTAGTTGGCAATCACATCATCCAAGGCGTCAACGTAGAAGTGGATAGGATACTGTCGCTGCTGGGCAAAAGACAAGGATTGCAATGTGACATCAATCTGCTGCGAGATAAGAGAGTCGGCAACAGCATCACGAACTCAACTGTTCGCCGCGGACGCACTAAGGTCAACTTATACGAAGCGGCCGTTGAGATGAAAAAAGTGTAAAGAGATCGTGGACAGCTCAGAGCCTGCGGATGTACTCGCGTACCTTCTGCATAATCGCCGCCTCGGCTGGGCGCGTTCCCGTAAGTCGTGCAGCCCAAAGGCGGCCGGGATGCAGCGTGTCCCATTCCGAGGGTGCTTGGTCATACCTGCCGCTGCCAGGATCGTGGTTGCCGAAGCCGTCAATCACGCAGTTCCACAGAGGGAGATAACGTCTGATCAGCGCATTCTCTACGGATCCAATTAGATCAGTCCCCGCGCCAGGCATAATCACAAACCGACAACAGAAATCTCTTATTTCCAAGTTATTGGCTTCTTTGATGCTTCGCGTGTGTTCCCGCAACCGTCCGTATAGCTGAGGATCGCTATCTTCAGCTTGTCGCGCCTGTCGCCAACCACGAGGGGCTACCGACTCCATTGGGGCTCACATCGTCATTCGGTTTGCCAAATTGGGGCTTCGGAATAACATCACGCACCGAACCAGAGGACGGGAACAGGCCACCTGTTGCTACCGCGCTCAGGTCATCGACGATTCGGGCTTCGCCCACTCTCTTGATAATTTCTTCGTAGTAGTGTTCCCGTGTCTCAATTGCCTCACTGACTTTCTTTCGTTCCTTTTCGTCTTTCATGGTATTCACAGCATTTTCCATAGCTGTCTTACTCTCTGCAGATTCCTGGCTTATGGAGTGGAGCTGCCTAATCTGCTCGCGACGGTAGCGCTCTGTTTCTCGTCTTTCTATCGTTGTACTCACGACCACTAGTATCCCTGCAGTAATGACCACAACCCAATGCCACCACTGCGAGAAGTCGTGGACACGACTGAACCAAATTGAAAATGAAAAGAGCAGCCCATTAACAATTGCTAAGCTCCAAGTAAGCATTCTTTTCCCTATCCTTTCTCTATACTCTGCTCCACTATCTTTATCTCCTCGTCGGTCAGGTCGTAGAGTTCATAGACCAGCGCGTCAATGGCCTGGTCGGTGGCGGCTATCTGCCGCTGGAGGCGATTGCGAGGGGTAGGGGTTTTCGCCTCCGCCAGGCGCTGGTGCAGGGCCAGCATTTTCTCCACTAACCCCACCATCTTATCATGCCGCGCCACATCCGCCGGATCGGAGAAGTCTATCGTGCGAATGGGGAGCTGGCGCAGAGAGCCTATCTTAACTTGCGGGAACGCCTTCTGCCCGGATTCCGTCGTAGTCTGCTCGTAGACAAAGCGCAGCAAGCCTGAGTTCAACACGCCGACCACATACCTCGAGTCGTGAGGCAGCCACGGATACAAAGCCAGGAGCGAATTGCGGAAGTAATCTGCACCCTCGCGCGGACCCACAATGGGATAGGGCGCTGTCTGTCGGATGACAAATCGTGCTTTTCGATACGTCTCAGTGTCACCGATTCTAAAGTATTCACGAGACCGCGGCCTATAATCTAAGCGCAATCTCTTGCGAGGTACGCCGCAAGCGTAACGTGAGATTTGCTTCCCCTCTAGGACCGGAACCGTCTTTCCTTCAGAAACAGCAGTATCAATTATCAGCTTTCCCGCACAATTGCCAGTGTGAACCCCAGGGTCCTTAACCGCCTCGCCTAGACTGGCGCCTATCGCTGCAATCTTGGTCAGTAGCTCACCAAACTGATTGGCAATCCAACGATCACCAGCGGAGACGTTAATTGGCGTGGCAGTCCCGTCCCGGATGATAACGGTTGCTAACTCACGCCCTTTGTCGCCGAGTATAACCGTCATGGCAGGAGTTACCACCCCGCGAAATACATCCTCCCCCCAGTAACGCACTTCGATAACTTGACTTCTATCCGCAATGTGCTCCCGAAGGGGTGCATAGCCATCGAGGTGTCCGACCTGGTCGGGAACGATAAAGGACGCAAATCCTCCCTCGCGCCGCAGTGCGAGACTGCGAACTAGGAAAAGTCCGTGACTAGTTGGCCAGGCATCCCACGGATAACGCTTTTTCCAGTAATTGATTGACTCCTCGTACCCGTCTGGTTTCTGCCGTCCCGAAAACGATAGATACGGGGGATTGCCAATCACGCAGTCAAAGCCGCCGGCGGACATAATGTCGGCAAACTCGGCCTCCCAGTCAAAGGGGTTGACGCGGCGGCATTCTTCATCGTTCAGCATGCGGCCCAAGGAATAGTCGATCGCGATGAGGCTGTTGCCGCACTTGATATTGTCGTCAATGTTGGGCAGTAAGCGATAGTGCAGATTTAGCGTCTGGCCGGTCTCGCCCTCCAGGCATTTGAGCAGCAGGTTGAGCTTGGTCACCTCCACCGCCTGGGGGTCAATGTCCACCCCGTAGATGTTGTTGAGCAGGATACGCTTACGCTCAAAGGTGGACAGCCGCCACTCGGCCGTGCGCACCTGCACCAGCGCCGGCTGCTTGCCCCGCGTATGCTTTTTCGGGTCATGGTTGGTATAGTAGTCCAGGTGCCAGTTGAGCAGATACTGGTAGGCCCCTAACAGAAACGACCCCGACCCGCAGGCCGGGTCCAGAATGCGCATTTTACTGGCCTGCTTCGGCGTCTTGGCTTCTTTGAGCGCCTCGCCTACCGTCTGCTCTACGATGTAATCCACAATGTAGGTGGGGGTGTAGTAGACTCCGCCCGCCTTCTTAACCTCCGGCTTCTCCTCGACTTTGGCCCGGTGGCTGGGGGTGAGCCGAATAACCTTACCCAGAAACTGCTCATAGACAGCGCCTAAGATGTCCGCCCCGATCACGGAAAACTGATAAGGGCACTGGGGGTAGTACAGTTGTGAGAGAATAGCCTTCAGAGTTTTGTCGGAGATTTGCAGATGTTGCGACAGTATATCGCCGGTCTCACTGAAGTTGAACAGCCCGGCGTTATACTTAGCGTCGGCCTCATTATAGAGGTCACAGAGGCGCGGATAGAGATTCTTGCCGTCCAGGAGGCTCTGGAGGCGACCATAAGGCTCGACGCCGCGATCCTCGGCAATACGGAAAAACAGGATGCGGTCAATGGTAGCCTGGACGGCAAAATTGACGTCATGCACGGAGAGGCCGAGATTGTGGGGGCCGATGTCCTTAGCCAGGAGTTCCCGCCAGGCCTCAATTTCCTTGAGAAACTCGGAGTCGACCTCGGCAGTGCCGCGCTTGCGGCGGGCGTCTTCGGCATAGCGGTCAAACAAGCCTTTAGGTATCGCTTCTCTGGCGAAGATAGAATAGATATCATCCAGGCGCTCAAGGTATTGGTCGTAGGTTATGAACCGGTCACGGGCTACGGTGGCCCCGTCAGTGTCTCTGGGTCTTATGCGGCAGTTGTACACCGCAAATTCCTCAAAATTGGTCAATATGGACAGGGGCAATTTGGCGCTCCAGCCGTAACGGCGAAGTTGATAGGCGGGCGAGGGGTCGGTCTTGATGTGTACTGAGGGCTTCTTCGCTTCCAGAAAGAATTTGCGCTGGCCGCTGATGCGGAAACAGTAGTCAGGCTCTTTAGTGGCCCCTTCGACCTCCAGCGAGGGATTGTGGATCACTTCCTTGTAAGGCTCAGTATAGCCCTCCTTATTGGCAATGTCCCAGCCTAACGCTTCAAAGAACGGGTCAATGAACTCCGCCCGTGCCTCGGCTTCTTTGTAAGCGGCACTGGTGTACTGGTCAGCGTTGCGCCGATAGCGTTCCACAAGGTCAGCGACGACGTCGCGGGCCTCATCCGGCGCTGGGATGAGATGAGGGTCGGGCTGCTGGCTCATAACTACGGTATTGTTTCTACTGGCTGGTATGTATGACCTTCTCAATGTAAATGAGTGGCACGGCCTCTTGACCGCCGTAGCCGTGGTTACCATCGCGAAGGCGGTTCCCGCCCGTGAAAGCCGGTACGACGGGCGTCTCGCCCGTCGGGTTCAGGACAGGCGGGACGCCTGTCCTACCGACCACAGCCAAGTCGACGGCAGCCCTAATCCGTGTTATAATAAGGCCATACTATTCATCCGCTTTCGCGAGAGCCCGGAAGCTTCAGCGGAGGCGCTAAGGAGGGTTACACTTGGAAGTTGCTCAGCGATTACAACGGATTCCACCGTACCCTTTCCGCGAGATTGCTATGCTTAAGGCGCAGATGCTGGCTGAGGGCAAGGAAATACTGGACTTTGGCATCGGCGACCCCGATATGCCTACGCCTGACTTCGTTATTGAGGCCCTATACGAGGCTGCTCAAGACCCTATCACGCATCAGTACGATGAGTCGGGCTATGGGCTGCCGGAATACAAGCAGGCCTGCGCCGACTTCGCCGCCCGGCGGTTCGGCATTGATGTCAACCCCGACGGCGAAATTCAGAGCTGCATCGGGGCCAAGGAGGCCTTGGCCCACATAGTCTGGGCCTACATTGACCCCTCTGATGTGGTCCTGGTGCCTGACCCGGCCTACGCGGTGTTCAAGGTGCAGACTACCTGGTGTGGGGGGGCCGCTTTCCCGATGCCGCTGCGCGCGGAGAATGACTTTTTGCCGGATTTCTCGCAAATACCGGCCAGTGTCGCTAAGGCCGCCAAACTGATGTTTCTTAATTATCCTAACAACCCCACCGGGGCCGTAGCACCGCTGGCATTCTACGAGGAGGCCGTGCAGTTCGCTCGCGACAATGAAATCCTGATAGTCCAGGATGCCGCGTACGCGGAGGTCAGTTTCGATGGTGCTCCTGCGCATAGCATTTTGGAAGTTGACGGGGCTAAGGATGTCGCTATTGAGATGCACTCGTTCTCCAAGACTTTCAATATGACCGGCTGGCGGCTGGGCTGGGCGATGGGCGGCGCCGAGTTCATTGATGCGCTCTCTACGGTCAAGAGCAATGTAGATTCGGGCACGTTTATGGCCATTCAGCGCGCTGGCATTGCCGCCCTGGCCCGCTATGAGGAATGGGTCCCGCAGATGTGCGCCGAATATCAACGGCGGCGTGATGCATTAGTGGACGGCCTTAACTCATTAGGCTGGAATCTGGACAGGCCCCAGGGCACTTTCTATGTATGGGTGCCGGTGCCCCCTGGCTTTTCGTCCAGCGCCGAGTTCACCCACGCCCTGCTTAATGATTGTGGCATTCTGACCACCCCTGGCTCGGCCTACGGCACCACCGGCGAAGGCTACACCCGCTTCTCCCTGACCATCCCGGCCGAGGATAAATTGGGCCAGATACAGCAGGCCGTGGCCAATATCCGTGAGCAGATGCCCAATCTGTGGAAGTGAAGTTCCCTGCACGGATAGAGGCTTCTGCTCATAGCCTTTTTGTGGCAAGTTATGTTACCTGATACAATCTTAGAATTAGTTGAAAATCCCGCGCGGTATATTGGTGGTGAGGTTAATGCGGTGGTCAAAGACCCCGCGCAGGTGGAGATGTCCTTTGCCCTCTGTTACCCGGATGTCTATGAGGTGGGGATGTCGCACCTGGGGTCGCAGATTCTGTACCACATCATCAATTCTCACCCTGAGGTGCAATGCGAGCGCGTCTTCCATCCCTGGGCCGACGCGGCTGAATTGATGCGCCAGCAAAGTGTCGCCCTCGGCGGCCTGGAGACGGGCCGGCCACTGCATGATTTTGACATCGTTGGCATCACCCTCCAGTATGAATTGACCTATACCACCATTCTGTCGCTGCTGGAACTGGGCGGCATTACGCTGCGCGTCGCCCAGCGTCAGGCCAATGAGCCGATAGTCATCGCTGGCGGGTCTTGTGCGTACAATCCCGAGCCGCTGGCTGACTTCTTTGATGCCTTCGTTATGGGCGACGGTGAAGAAGTAGTCGGCCAGATTATTGACCTGTATCTGGCGCAGCCGGCCCGATTCCGCCATGCTGACCGACGCACCGCCGGCGACCGCGAGAACTTCCTGCAGCAATTAGCCCACATTGAGGGTGTATATGTCCCGTCTCTATATGAGGTAGAAAGGACCGAGGAGGGCCTACTGTGCCCCCACCCAACCAGCGCAGATGTGCCCTGCGCGATAAGACGGCGGATAGTCCGAGATTTTGAGAACGCGCCCTTCCCCGAGGCACCGGTAGTGCCCTGGGTAGAGGCAGTTCACGACCGGGCCCAACTGGAAATAGCCCGAGGCTGCACGCGAGGCTGCCGGTTCTGCCAGGCGGGGATCATCTACCGGCCGACCCGCGAGAAGAGCGTCAGCACCTTGCGCGCCCAGGCCCGCCAGATCGTTGCCAACACCGGCGTTGACGAGATCGCTCTGGCATCACTTAACTGCCCCGATTACAGCAGGATTGAAGAACTAATTGATGGCCTCCACGCTGACCTGGCCGAACAGCGGGTCTCGGTGAGTCTGCCCTCGCTGCGCACCGATACCTTCAGCGTCGCCTTGGCTCACAAGATTCAGCGCGTGCGCAAAAGCGGCCTAACTCTGGCGCCAGAGGCCGGCTCCGAGCGGCTGCGGGCAGTGATGAATAAGAATGTCTGTGACCAGGACCTCTTTGAAGCGGTGGCGGCTGCATTTGCTGCGGGCTGGGAAACGATCAAGTTGTACTTTATGATTGGTCTGCCCGGTGAAACCGACCGAGACCTGGAGGCCATTGCGCAGTTGGTGGAGGAAGTGGTGCAAATCGGGCAACGGAGAATGGGCCGGCACCGCCGGCATCTGCAAGTCAATATAAGCGTAGCCTGCCTGATTCCGAAGCCCCATACGCCTTTCCAGTGGCGGCAACAGATTCCTCTGGAGGAGTTGCGGGCCAAGCAGCAATTGCTGACGAACTCACTGGACAGCCGATGCGTCAACTTGTCATGCCACAGTGCAGAGGGCACGATGGTGGAGACGGTCATCTCACGCGGGGACCGCAGCCTGGGCGCTATCATTGAGTCAGTGTACCGCAGCGGCGCTGTCCTGGAGGCGTGGCGGGAACATTTGTGTTATGAGTACTGGACACAGGCCTTTGCCGCGCAGGGCCGCGACCTGGAAGCAGAGGCCTGCCGGCACTGGTCACCATCCTCCTCATTACCCTGGCAGCACATTGATCCTGGAGTTTCGTCTGAGTTCCTGCGGCGAGAGGCGACACGAGCCCAGCAGGCCATAACCACAGATGACTGCCGGACCGGCCAGTGCCAACGCTGTGGACTCAATGAGTTTATGCTGCCTTGTCCTATGATAACAAGTGAGAACGTGCCGGTTGACCGGCAGCAACCTGCTAACAGTCAATAGTATGCCTAAACACCAGCAGCCATATTTGTGGGTAGAATTTGAGAAGACCGGAAAGATGCGGTATCTGTCTCATTTGGAGATAGCGCGAGTCTTTGACCGCGCAGTGCGCCGGGCCCTAATTCCTGTGGCGTATACTAAGGGCTACCATCCCCGAGCCAAGATTAGTTTTGCCCCACCGCTACCCGTAGGAGCCGAAGGGCTCAGAGAATTGTGTGAAATTGACTTGGCCAGCGAAATGTCGCCTCATGACTTGGGTAAGGCCCTAAGTAGACAGTTACCCCCGGGTCTTAACCTCGTCTCTGCTCAGGTACTGGCGCGGGGCCGGCGCTCACCCTTTGCAGATTTGTCGCAAGCAGAGTATAATGTCAGTGTAGAACTTGGGGACGCGACCATCGCCAGCCTGCAAAACGCGGTGGCCACATTCAACGAAGCCGAGCAAATAGTCATCCAACGAGAGACCAAAACGCGGGTAGGGCAGATAGACATAAAACCTAACACTTCTAACTTGGAACTGAAATCCGAGGACAATGGAGTGCAAATATATATGAATTTGGGGTTCGGCCAGGAAAATCTGGTTAAGCCCCAGGAAGTGATCGGCGCCCTGGAGCAGATAATGAACCAGGGCGAGATAAGAATCAGCCGCCTGATGCGGCTGGGTATGTATAAGGCTGGAGAAAAATATCGGTGAATCGCGAGGGCTGATGCCGGCCGGCAGGGACCGGTGATCCGGTGCCGGTAGGACCAGCGCTATCAGGGATTCCCTAAGGAGTAAGGTAGACAAAGTGAAAAAACAGATTATTGCAAATGTTGACCAGAGGCAAACTCGGGTGGCGATAGTGGAAGATGGTCGCCTGGCCGAGGTGATGTACGAGCGCGAAGAGAGCGTGGTAGGCAATATCTATTTATGCCGGGTCGAGGACGTGGTGGCCGGACTGGATGCCGCGTTTGTCAACTGCGGCATTGAAAAGAATGTTTTCCTGCACGTCTCTGACGCGATAGCGAATGGAAACAATCGTTCCCGCCGCTTGCCGGCGATCAGCAAAGTGGTCAAAAAGGGCGAGCAGTTTTTGGTCCAGGTTACTAAGGGCCCTCTGGAGACTAAAGGGGCGCGGGCTACCCGCAGCATCTCGTTGCCCGGGCGCTACCTAGTACTTATGGCTGACGGACACGGCAAGGTGGGAGTGTCCAAGAAGATTGACGATGACGCCGAACGACAACGACTGCGCAAATTAGCCGCCAAAGTTTGTCCGCCAGATTTCGGCATCATCGTACGCACCCAGGCCCAGGGGGCCGGGCGGGGGGAACTGGAGAGCGATATCAATTTTCTGCAGAAACTGTGGCGCTCGATCCAGGCCAAGACGAGGCAAGCCCAGGCCCCAGCGTTGATACATGAGGACCTGAGCCTGGTTTTTGAGGTCGTCCGCGATGTCCTATCGGCCGAGGTGGACGAGTTCATCCTGGATGACAAAGTCACCTATGATCAGGTGCTAAACCTGTTAGATAATGTCGCCCCTGACCTGCGTCATTGTGCCCAACTGTACCGCCACGCCGAGCCGATTTTCACTCACTACGGCATCGAGCAGGAAATAGATAAGGCCCTGCGCAGCAAAGTGTGGTTACCCCACGGGGGCTATATTAATATTGAACAGACTGAGGCACTGACCACTATTGATGTCAATACAGGCAAGTTTACCGGCACCGGCAGCCTGGCGGAGACCGTGCTGCGCACCAACCTGGAAGCAGCCGATGAGATTGCTCGCCAACTTCGGCTGCGAGACATCGGCGGCATTATTGTCATTGACTTTATAGATATGGACAAACGTCGCCACCGCAGGGAAGTCAGCATGGTACTGCGCCAGGCCTTTGCCGAGGACCGGATGCGAACCCGGATAATGCACATCACCCGGCTGGGTCTGGTAGAAATGACCCGCAAGCGCACCGAAGAGAATCTTGCCCAAAAACTGCAAACTGCCTGCCCGTGCTGCGGAGGCTCGGGGCACATCCTGGCTGCGGATACTGTGGCCATGCGGGCCATCCAGCAGTTGCGTTCTATGGCGGCAAACGGTGAGGTCGGTGCCGCAGTGGTGATTGCCGACCCCATAGTCTCCCTGGCAATAGTGGGACCCCATGGCACTGGGGCCACCGAGTTGGAGCAAGAACTGGGGATGAAACTATTTGTGCGCGCCAGTGAGGAGATTCATCCGGAACAGTTTGACCTAAGGCCGGGTGACCCCCGGGAACTGGCCGAGGAGTATCGGCGCTACGACGTCGGGGAGATTATCCAGATCAATAGCGACCAGATGCTGTCAGTGCCCCATGCGGGTCTGATTGCCAATGTTCATGGTTATATCGTTGAGGTCCCCGAAGCATCCCCCAATCGGGAAGGTCCCCTGAAAGTGCGCCTGACCAAAGCGGATAACTCTTACGGCCGAGGCACACTCCTGTGATACGCACTACCGGCGGCCCGCACCCCGCCCCAGCGTTCTTCGCCACATAGCCGGTCAGCGTCTGTTCGCGTTGACAGGCCCCCCTGGATGATTTATACTATTTAATGGATAGTCAACTGTCGGAAAGGAGCCAGGAATGCCTGGGCAGGGAGCAACACCGTGGACAGTAGCACCCCGTAATGAGAAATTTGAGCGCGAGGTTGCATTGGCTACCGGAATTCACCCACTTGTAGCGGCAGTGCTGCACAGCCGGGGTCTGACTACCATAGAGGAGATTGCCACTTTCGTCCATCCCTCTCTGGACAACTTAAATGACCCAGATACACTGCCCGATATAGGCCCAGCCGTAGACCGTCTTGTGGCGGCAATCCAGCACCAGGAGACGGTGTTAGTCCACGGCGACTATGACGCTGACGGAATTTGTGCGGCTGCCTTGCTCACCAGGTTCATTTCCACTTTAGGTGCAGATGTGAGGTATCACATCCCGCACCGAATAAATGACCACTATGGGCTTAGTTCGCTGGCCGTTGAGCAGGCTGCTAAGTCCGGTGTCAAGTTAATAATAGCAGTGGATTGCGGGGTGAGCGCCATTGAGCCTATAGCCGCCGCCCGGGCCGCGGGCGCCGACGTCATTGTGGTGGACCACCATGAGCCGGGCCCCCAGTTGCCTGAGGGCGCCTGGATAATTGACCCCAAGCGGGCCGACAACAAATATCCGCAGCGGGATCTGGCCAGTGTGGGGCTTAGTTTCAAACTCGCTTCGGCGCTCTGTAAGCGATTGGAGTTATCTCAGCGCTCACTGCAACGAGCCTATCTGGACTTAGTGGCGCTGGGCACCATCGCCGACCAGGTACCTTTGGTAGGTGAGAACCGCATTCTGGTAGCCAAAGGACTGAACATACTTCCCCACACTCGGAAGGTCGGATTGCAGGCGCTGCTCAGGGTATGTCAACTCAATTCTAAAGTCACGGCCAGTGATGTTGCGTTTCGGCTGGCCCCTCGGCTTAACGCTGTCGGTCGTATGGCCGATGCTACTGAGGCGCTGGAATTGTTACTCACCGATGACCAACACACCGCCCCGCGCGATGCCCTGCGCCTGGATAGCATCAACCGTCAGCGCCAACAGGAGCAAGAGAGGGTCTATTATGAGGCGCTGCGCAAAATTGACGAGGAGATAGACCTGGAACAGGACCGGATAATTGTACTGGGCTCACCCAATTGGCATCTCGGAGTAGTCGGCATCGTGGCGTCCAGACTGCTGGAGAAATATCATCGCCCGGCCATATTGCTGGTGCAGGAAGACGACCAGTTGCGTGGGTCAGCGCGCAGCACTGGCGGATTTGACATAGCCCGGGCGCTCCAACAGTGCTCGGATTTGCTGCTGCGCCACGGGGGTCATGCCGCGGCGGCCGGGATGACTCTGGCGGCGGGCAAACTCGCGGCCTTCCGGGAGCGCCTCAACCTGCTGGCGGCGGAAAGCATCGCCCCGGAAGATATCCGTCCGCAAGTGCAGGCCGATGTCCAGGTAGAACTGTTCGAGATTGACGCTGAGTTGGCTGAGAGTTTATTATTGCTCGACCCCTGCGGCCAAGGTAATCCCGAACCGCGATTTGTGGCCCGGGCGGTGTGTGTAGTAGATTGTCAGGTCGTAGGATCCAACAATCAGCACCTGAAACTGTACGTTGCCGGCGATGAGTATGCCCTGGAATGTATAGGTTTCGGTATGAGTAGCCAGGTCCAGGCGACGCAGCGAGGTAGCCAGGTGGACATCTGCTTCACTCCGGAGATCGATGAGTACCAGGGCCAGCGGCAGTTGCAACTGAGATTGGCCGCCGTCAAGCCCAGCACAGCGGATTCAAGGAGTTGAACCGTTACGATGCCAGCACAATCCTTTGGTGTAGCCACTGACCGCCGTCGGCAAATTGTAGATATCACTACTAATGTGCAGCAAGCCGTGGCCGATCGCAATATTGACGAGGGACTGGTCGTGGTCAGTGTGCCGCACTGCACCTGTACAGTATATGTCAATGAAGATGAATCAGGTTTGGCGGACGATACTCTGGAAATTGTTGATACCCTCACCACCGGCGGTCGCTGGCGGCACAACCGCATTGATAACAATGCCGAAGCGCATCTGGCTGCGTCCATTATGGGTAATGCCGTCTGCTTACCGCTCAGTGGCGGGCAAATACAATTGGGCACCTGGCAACGGATAATGCTACTGGAGTTAGATGGCCCCCGCCAGCGGCAGGTGGCCGTGACGATGGTAGACGGATAAGGACGGTGGCTCTGTGGCTGATAAGCAATGTCCCATAACACAAGCTGTATTGCTGGCCGGTGGCCTGGGCACTCGGCTGCGGCCCCTCACCTATCAGCGGCCGAAGGCCCTGCTCCCGGTGGTAAATCGCTCCTTGATTTCCTATGAATTGCAACTTCTGGGCCGCTTTGGTGTTCCCGAAGTGATTTTGGCGGCGGCCTACCAGGCCGACCAACTCCGTCCGGTTCTTGGAGACGGCAGCCAGTGGGCAGTACACCTACGCTACGTCCAGGAATCAGTGCCTCTGGAGACCGCCGGAGCGATAAAGAATGTAGAGACACTCATTGAGGATCCTTTCCTTGTCTTTAATGGTGACCTCATCCTGGACGTTGACCTGACGCGGATGGCGCACGCGCACTTTAACTCCGCAGCCGTGGTGACCATATTGCTCAGGCAGGTGGCCGACATAAGCCAGTTCGGTCTCATTCAGCGCGACAGCGACGGCTCCATTACCGCCTTCCGGGAAAAAGTCTCCCAGGACTCCACCGGCCAGAATACCGTCAATGCCGGGGTCTACATAATGTCGCCCCAGATCCTGGCTCAAATACCGACTGGCGAGCCATACTCCAATGAGACCGACCTGTTCCCCGCCCTGCTTAACGACGGCGCGAAACTATACGGACACCTCCCTGATAAACCGGGCTATTGGAGTGATGTAGGCCGCCTGGAGACCTATCTACAGGTCAACCGCGACTTGCTGGCCGGTCGGCTGCCCTGGCTGGAGTTGCCCGACATTGAGCCCCAGCAAATCGGCGAGGATGTCCAAATACGGCCACCTTGTTGCCTGGATAGTGGAGTAACACTGGGGCAAGGAGCGCAGATAGGCCCTAACGTCACCCTCGGTGAGGCAGTGGCGGTCGGCCCGGAGGCTAAACTACAGGATTGTGTAGTCCATCCCGGGGCCACTATTGAGGCAGGTGCGGACCTGCGCTCGGTGGTGGTGGCGGAGAATGAGCAGGTGCCCGAAGGCCATAAACAGACCGAGGGAGTATACTGTAGTTATGAGCACTGATCCGTTGCTAATGATCCCCGGCCCTACAAACCTGCCGCCGCAGGTCCGCGAGGCACTGGGTAGGCCCTCCATCTATCACCGGGGCCCGGAGTTTGCCCAATTGCTGGCCGAATGTAGCGAGGAACTTAAACCACTATTCGGCACTGAAGAGGACGTAATAATATTGACGGCCTCCAGCACCGGGGCGATGGAGGCCGGTGTGGTCAATTTTCTATCGCCCGGTGAGCAAGTCATAGCCATCAGGACAGGCAAGTTTGGCCACCGCTACGGAGAGATCGCCCAAGCCTTTGGGGCTCAGGTGAACTGGCTGGAGGTGGAATACGGTCGTGCCGCCCAACCCGAACAGCTTAGCGAGTTGGTGAGGCAAGTCCAGCCCCAGGCTGTGCTGCTGGCCCAGAATGAGACTTCTACCGGCGTCTGCCAGGACGTGGGGGCTCTATCTCAGGTCATCCGAGGATATGATGGTCTAATAATAGTTGATGCGGTCAGCAGCCTGGGCGGAATCCCGTTCAATATGGACGAGTGGGGGGTAGACGTTGTTGTGGCCGGCTCCCAAAAGGCCCTGATGCTGCCGCCGGGCCTGGGCTTTGTGGCGGTCAGCCCCCGGGCCTGGCAGGCCGCTGAGAAGGCCACTATTCCTAAGTATTACTTTGACTTGCCCGCGGCGCGACAGTCCTTGGCAAAGGGACAGACCCCGTATACGCCCAATATGAACCTGATTGTGGCCCTGCGGGAAGCGCTGCGTCTTATTCACGGCGAGGGCCTGGAAGCGGTTTATCAGCGGCACAGCAATCTCAGCCAGATGACCCGGGCCGGTATGGCGGCGCTGGGGCTACAGCTATTCGCCGACCCTCAGTATGCCTCGGCCGTAGTCACATCGGTCAAAGCGCCGCAAGGGTTGGATTCTACTCGGCTCGTACAGGTGGTAGCCGCGCAGCACAACATCCTCATCTCCGGTGGGCAGGGAGAACTCAAAGGCAAGATATTCAGAGTAGGGCATCTGGGCTGGGTCGGCCCACAGCAGGTGCGGCAGACCATCGTCGCCATTGCCAGCGGCTTGAACGAATTGGGCTATTCCTGTGACGCGGAGAAGGCCCTGGCCGCGACTCAGCAGAGGTAATATCTATGGCTGAATATCGCATATTAGTCTGCGATCCCCTGGCTGACGAAGGTCTCCAGATACTGGAGAACATCGGCCAGGTAGACTGCCAGTTCAATCTTACCGAAGCCCAACTGGCCGAGGCGGCCACCGAAGCCGATGCCATCCTGGTGCGCAGCGGCACGCAGATTACTGCACCGGTTATTGAAGCCACTCAGCGGCTTAAGGTCATTGCTCGGGCTGGAGTGGGGGTAGACAATATTGACGTAGCCGCCGCTACTCGGCGGGGCGTCCTGGTGGTGAATTGTCCCACCGCCAACACTATTGCCGCCGCCGAGCATACTATCGCTCTGCTAATGGCCGCGGCCCGCAACATTCCCCAGGCCAATAGGGCGTTGCGGGCCAATAGGTGGGAGCGCAAGCGCTTTATGGGCCGACAGATCTCAGAAAAAACTCTGGGAATTGTGGGCCTGGGTAAGATTGGCAGCCAGGTAGCCCGGCGGGCCCGGGGATTGGGCATGAAAATAATCGCTTATGACCCATACGTGGCTCAAGAATATGCGGCCAGTGTCAACGCCCAACTGGGCTCGTTGGCTGAGGTGTTGACGGAAGCCGATTTTGTTACCGTCCATACTGCTCTGACCGACGGAACCCGCGGGCTGATAGGTGCTGAGCAATTTAACCTTATGAAGCCAGAGGCCATAATAATAAACTGTGCGCGGGGCGGAATTGTGGATGAACCGGCCCTGCGAGAAGCCCTCCAGGCCGGCACCATCGCGGGAGCGGCTCTGGATGTATTCGTCGGTTCGGAGCCGGACCCTGAATTGATTGCTCTGGATAATGTCGTCGCTACTCCTCATCTGGGAGCCTCTACCACCGAGGCCCAGATCAATGTAGCCGTGGACGCTGCCCGGCAGGTGGTAGAAGTGCTCAAAGGCCAGCCGCCCCGCTGGCCGGTAAACCTGCCCGCTTGGGCGCCCGAACTGCAAGCAGTAGTTGACCAGTATGCGCCGCTGGTTGCCGCGCTGGCCAGATTGCACGGCGCATTGCGTGACGACGGAGTGAGCCGCGTGGAACTGCGCGGCAGTGGCGAGTTATCCGCTGATCATCTGACGATGCTGACTCACCACTTCCTGGTGACCCTGCTGGCACCAGTAGTCGACGAGCCGCTCAACTATGTCAACGCCATCGCCGTCGCCGAGGCCCGCGGTATTCAGGTGACTCAGAGCAAGACCACCAGTATCAGCGGGTATCCCGACCTGGTGGAGGCAATTATTGAGGCTGGCTCGATGCGTTGCTCGGTCGGTGGTGCGCTACTGCGACCGGGCGAGGGACGAGTAGTGGAAATTGACGGGTTTGAAGTGGATTTGGTACCTACCGGGGTGGTGCTGTTGATATGGAATGCCCAACCTGACCAGCCTGGCTTTGTTGGGCGTTTAGGCATATTGCTGGGCGAAGCCGATATATCAATCCGGGGTATCCAGGTAGCCCGCAATGAAGTGGCAGGCCAGGGGATGATGGTGGTGCGGGTCGCCCAGCCGCTGGACAGTTCATTACTGGAACAGTTGGCCCAGTTGCCCGGTGTGACCCGACTGGAAATGGCGAATTTTGACTGACAGGACTCAGCATTCAGCGCTCAGGAACGGCAAGTAACCGGCGCGGAGAGCAGGTTGTTTAACCTTGCATGTCTGAATCTCACAGATTAGAATCTGGGCCACGCGCAACATAATAGAGGCTGACAACTGGCGCCTCGTGCCTCCGCGTAGGCGAGGTTCTCCAACCCCGCCCTGATGCGCACAGGTTGAGAACCTGTGTTGACCTGCCGTGGACGAAGAGACGAATCAGCTTTACTAAAGTAAGGATTGTAACAATGCGCATACTGCTAACAAATGATGACGGCATACATGCTGTAGGACTGCGGACACTGGCTGAGAGCCTGCAGGAGATAGCCGAGTTAATACTCGTGGCTCCCGAACGGGATCTAAGCGCCGCCGGCCATGCGGTAACCCTGCACAAGCCGCTGCGGATGAAGCCAGCGGCGATTCCAGGGCTCGAGGCGACCGTCTATGCCAGCAATGGTACTCCCGCCGATTGCGTAGTCTTAGGCTGCCTGGCCCTGCCACAACGGCCTGATTTGGTGGTGGCCGGGATAAACCGGGGGGCGAACCTGGGTGAAGAGGTGCTGTATTCGGGGACGGTCTCGGCCGCGATGGAGGCCGCCCTGCAAGGTCTGCCGGCCTTCGCCATCTCAGTGGCTTCATATTCGCCTCCGGAGTATCAGACCGCAGCTGACTTTGCCCGAAAACTGGCACAAATCTTGCCCCATATTGACCTTCCTGACGATTGCTTTCTGAATGTCAATGTGCCGCCCATACCTGGGGAACAGATTAAAGGTATTGAACTCACCCGACTGGGCAAGCGAGCCTATATTAATAAGGTGGAGCAGCGCGAGGACCTGCGGGGCCAGACTTATTATTGGCTCTCGGGTAATCCGGAAGAGACTGATAGCAGTGAGGGCACTGATATTGCGGCGGTAGCCGCCGGGCACATATCAATCACGCCCCTGCACTTTGACCTGACCAATTACGACTTGCTAACGAATCTCTCCTCGCTGCTGGATCAGCTCAGTGAGTAGTGAGCAGTTCACACCTGCCTATATGAAACTTCACGCTGAGGGCAAGTTGGCGCAGCGCCGCGACCAGGCCCTCCAGATGTTGGCCGACTGCCGGCTGTGTCCCCGCGAGTGTGGCATAGACCGCCTCGGCGGGGAGCAGGGCTTTTGCCGTTCGGGACGGGCCGCCCGGGTCTCCAGTTATAATCCCCACTTTGGTGAGGAGCAGCCACTGGTCGGCATCGGCGGCTCAGGCACTATCTTTCTGACCAACTGCAATCTGGGCTGCATATTCTGCCAGAATTACGATATTAGTCATCTGGGACGAGGCCGGGAAGTATCAGCACAGCGCCTGGCCGAGATGATGCTCCAGTTGCAAAGCATGAGGTGCCATAACATAAACTTGGTGACACCTACCCATTTTATGCCTCAGATTCTGGAAGGACTGGTGATCGCCGCCGCCGAAGGACTAAGGCTGCCCTTGGTCTACAACTGTGGCGGTTACGAAAGCGTGGCGGCTCTGAAGATTCTGGACGGAATTATTGATATATATATGCCTGATGCCAAGTACGCCGATACAGAGGTCGCCAGGCGGCTGTCAGCAGCACCGGACTACCCTGAGCGGATGCAATCGGCACTTCGGGAGATGCACCGTCAGGTCGGCGACTTGCAGATAGATGACCGGGGCCTGGCCCAACGCGGCCTGTTGGTCCGGCACCTGGTGCTGCCCGAGGGCGCTGCGGGCACTACCAGGGTTATGCGCTTTCTCGCGTCATTGAGCACTGATACTTATGTAAACGTTATGGCCCAATATCGGCCCTGCTACCAAGCCCACCAGGACAAGCAGATTAACCGGCGAATTAGTACCGAAGAATACCGCCAAGCAGTCCAGGCGGCTTATGACGCCGGCCTCCACCGCCTGGACGAGCGGCCCCTGACGCTGCTGCGGAGGTGAACAGGGATGCGTCCAGAAACTTTAGCATGGTGGCAGAAGGCGGGGGATGATTTGGACTCTGCCCCGAGGAACTTCGGCGCAAGGCCCAACAGAGCAGCATAGTAGCCGAAGCCATAAAGACAGGTATTGAATTGGTAAAGGAGGAATGCGCTGATGAGTAGTTTTTGGCAGCAATTCAAGGAGACAGCCGGTTCGCTGGTGCGCGGCAGTAGGCGCTCGGTGGGAGTAATCGCCGAAAGTCTGGATCGGCAGGCCAGCATCCAGAAACTGGCCGCTCGCATTCGGGCACTTAGCCGCGAGCGCAGCGACGTAATTACCAGCATTGGTAAGAAGGTCTATTCTCTGCACACGCGCGGCAAAGTTCGCAACCGAGACGTGCTCAGTGATTGCCTGCGCGTTGACGAAATAGGCCAGCAAGTTGAAGATCTGCAGCAGCAAATAGAAGAGTTGCGGCGTCAGGCCACCGCGGCCGAGGAATTGGTGGTGGAACTTGAGGACGAAGCACCGGTGACCGAGGAAGCCGAAGAACCGGAAGCTGCTGCTGAGCCACCGGAAGAGCAGGTTACGGAGCCGGCCGCCGAGCCCGACTCCCCTGCTCCAGAGGCAACTGAGGCAGACACTGAGTTAGAGCGGTAGCCCGCCGCACGGCGGAAATAGACTGTAACGGTGAATCGCAGTTGCCTCCTCCTCCACACCGGGGCAGGTCCACCTGTGCCCGACAAAGTATCCTGCGCAGTGAAGTTGGGCTAATGGTCAGGGGCCACAGGAAACGAAAGAGGACAGTTAATGCATAAGATTGGGTTCGACAACGAGGTATATTTGGAGAAACAGACCGAAGCAATTATCAAACGGGTCAGCAAGTTTAATAACAAATTATACTTGGAATTCGGCGGCAAACTCTCCTTTGACTACCACGCCCATAGGGTACTGCCCGGGTATGCCCCCAATGTGAAACTGCAACTGCTGCAGCGGCTCAAGGACCAGATTGAGGTTGTCTTCTGCGTCTGTGCTGCCGATTTGGAGGCGGGCCGGATTCGCGGTGATTTCGGGATCACCTATGAAATAGCAACCCTGAAGGCGATAGACGATTTGACCGATTGGCATATCAAGACAGCAGCCGTTGTCATTAACCGTTTCTCCGAGGGAGCCGTGACCCGGCGGCTGATGAATAAGATTAGCCGACAGCAAATACCTATCTACACCCAGCCTTACATAGACGGATACCCGACCGATGTGGACAAAGTTGTCGCGGCTCAGGGGTTTGGCCGTTACCCTTATATTACTACCTCCGAACCCATTGTGGTAGTCACCGGTGTGGGTCCCGGCAGCGGTAAGATGTCTACCTGTCTGGCCCAAATGTATCATGATCGCCAGCGCGGCGGTATCATGATCGCCAGCGCGGCGGCCATTCAGGGTATGCCAAGTTTGAGACCTTTCCCATCTGGGACCTCCCGGTTGACCATCCCGTCAATGTAGCCTACGCGGCAGCGACCGCAGACTTAGCTGACCAGGTTATGGTGGATCCGTTTCACCTGGCTGAATATGGGACCACTGCCGTCAACTACAACCGCGACATTGAAAGTTTTCCCATTCTTAAGAGTTTATTAGAGCGCATCGTAGGCAGTGAGAACCGGGATGTATATTACAAATCGCCGACTGATATGGGTGTGAACCGCGCCAGCGCTGGCATAACGGATGACCAGGTGGTGCGCGAGGCGGCGCGCCAAGAAATCATCCGGCGCTTCTTCCGTTACCAATGGGAATACCTGCAGGCTGTGGGCACTCAGGAAACTGTAGAGCGGACTGAACAGTTAATGAAGCAGGTTGGGGTAACGCCCACCGACCGGCCCATGGTATCTCCCGCCCGGCAGGCTGCCCGCGAGGCGGAGGCCACGGGTAAGGGCCATAAAGGGTTGTATTGTGGCGCGGCCCTTCAACTACCTGACGAGACGATAGTCACGGGCAAAAACTCCCCCTTGCTGCACGCGGCCTCGGCGGCCATCCTTAACGCGATAAAATACCTGGCCAAAATCCCTGACGATATCCATCTGCTGCCGGAAGTGACCGTGAATAACCTGGGTGAACTCAAAGCCAAGGTGTTAGGCTCAACCTCGCCGAGTTTGAACGTCGCAGAGGTACTGGTAGCCCTGGGCATCAGCGCGGCCAGCAATCCTGCTGCGAAGGCCGGGGTGGAAATGCTGGGTCGGTTGCGCGATTGTGATATGCACCTGACCCATGTGCCCAGTTCCGGTGACGAATCAGGCCTACGCGACTTGGGCATCATCTTCACTACCGACGCCCAACCCACCTCCCACGGCTACTTCCTGCGGTAGATTTCATCGTGCGAGGACTTGTTGCAAAGGACAGTTATTATGAAAAATAGGAACTCGCATTTAGCAAGGTATTTACAGGAATGGCGAAAGCACGGTAAGTCTGCCAGTGAGGGCGAGCTTTATCACCTTATTAAGACGCACATCTTCTGTGGAATTCTCGGCTACGCGAGTGACCAAGTTCAAACCACGCCGAAGAAGGGCAGCAGCAGGGACCGGGAAGGCATCCCGGACCTCCGAGTGAAGGCCAGTGACGACTCCTGGTGGATACCGTGCGAGGCTAAGACTGATGACCAGCTAATCCGTGACGGCAAGCACCGAGACTGCCTATTTTCTGTGGGCCGCGCCTAATACTTTTGTCCTGTGTCAGCCCACCGGCCAGGTCATCAGAGAAGTCCATTTAGATGCCCCACTATTAGTAGACGAAGATGGCTGTGAGAGCACTCCTACCTATGCCGCCAACGATGAGCAATTATATGAAGCGCTGGAGTGTATCTCGGCAAATGCGGCCAAAGAACTAAGGCATCTGGAGCGATTCCGCGAAACCGGGACGCCCGACCATTATCTTAAAGTAGCGGCAGAGAATCTTGACCAATTCACTTCTACCTTGAACCGAATTGTCCAAATCCTGCAAGAATATCTGCAAGAGTATTGGCATAGACTGCGCCAGCAACATCCTGAGTATCTGGAGAAAAAGACCCGTGCAGAGGAGGCTGAGCGCGACGCCATAATGCAGGAGCAGCCGGAAGCCTATCTGCGACAACTGCGGAAATATCTGTATGATCTGGAACTCGACTACCGCCCGGCCATTGCTTTAGAGGAGGCCTTCGCCAAATTTTGTGAAGAGCAGGCTTATACCGGCTTCCGGCGCGATGCGCATGAGAGCGAGCAGCACGCCCTGGAGCGTATCTTCCGGCTCAATGCGAGTTATGTAATCCTCGGCCGGCTGCTGTTTGTCCGGTTAGCCGAAGACCACGAGCTTATCAAGCCCAAGATCTCCAATGGCGGATTGGATTTGTGGCGGCAACTCACGGGCGAACTGGAGATGGTAGACCAACTGGTGGCTACCGCCTTTCGTGATACCCAACGCATCTGCCGTCAGTTGTTCCGCCCTACTCCCTTTGATGCGCTGCTTGGCTCCGAAGATATAAACTTTGATAAAGCGCTGTTGCGCGTGCTATATCAGCTCAATGCCTTTGACCTATCGGGATTACAGCATAATGTCGATGTGCTGGGCAATATCTATCAAGGCGTGCTGCCCCGCAAGCTGCGCAAGGACCTGGGAGAGTTCTATACCGACCCCGAAGTAGTGGAATATATCGTGCGGCGCAGCGGATTTGTCGAGCCGGTAGAAGAAGGCCGTCCAGTTACCTTGCTGGATCCCGCCTGTGGCTCGGGTGCCTTCTTAGTCAAGGCGGCCGACTTCGTGCGCCAGGCCGATAAGCAACGGGGGGTCGGCGCACCGGCCACCCTGGAGCGCATCCGCAACACCCTCCACGGCCTGGACATCAATCATTTTGCCGTCTATGTGGCCGATATGAATATGCTGTTCAGCGTTTTTGACCTGGCCACCGAGGCCCGCGAGCCGGTAGCCTTCTCGGTACACTGTATTAACTCTCTGGTCGACCACTTCCCTACCCCTCGCGTTAGCCCGGAAGTGCGAGCCACCCAGCCCTGGCAGGC
>JALGUR010000084.1 GCA_029820565.1 Candidatus Zipacnadia bacterium | reverse complement strand
CACGGGCCGGCTGCTCTTCACGATGCACGGCGGGGGCGGAAAGGGCATACACCCTGACCTGGACTATACCGAGAAGTCTGCTTATGGCCTCTGGCGCGGCCAGCGCCTGCAGATAGAGGGGCACGGCCACCTCCCGGAAATGGGCATATCAATGGTCTATCGCTCCGATGATGAGGGCGAGACCTGGGAGAAGCACCCCTGCCGGATAATGGGGTGGTTTGACTTCGAGGGCATTCCCAACGGCAACTGCGGCCAGACTTCTTGCTATGAGCCTGCTATCGTCGAGGCCCACGGCGGCGGAGCGCTACTCGTCGCCCGTTCCACAGTAGGCCGCGTGGTGCAAAGCTATAGCCCGGATGGCGGGGAACAGTGGTACGCGGTGCGGCCTATGGAGCTGGCCAGTTCGGAGTCACCGGCGGGGGTCGTTCGCATCCCCCAGACCGGCGATCTCCTCATCGTCTGGAACCAGGTCTCGCGGGAAGAAATCCGCCGCGGCTACCGAAGAGGGCGGCTATCGGCAGCTATTTCTAAAGATGGCGGGCACAGTTGGGAGAACTTTAAGACCCTGGAACTCAGTGAGGGACTGGAGGATATTGACCGCATACCTCCCGAGTACCCCATCCAGATGGTGCGCGCCCGCGACTGGGTCGGCCCCCTGCCCGACGATTGGGCCTGGTTCCACTATCCCGACGTGGACATAGTCGGGGACAAGGCCTTCGTCAGATACCTGCGTGGGTATCCCCTACTGGGCGTCGCCGAGCAGAACTTAAAGAAGCAGGAAGCCGTAATGCGCATCTACCCGCTGGAGTGGTTCTATCAGTAGCCCAAACGGAAGTTCTCTGAGGTAGTCTATTATGAAAATTATAGTATTCAGTGCTCATCCCGACGATGCGGAAACCGGCGCGGGTGGCTTTTGCGCCCGAGCGGCGCATTTGGGACATGAAGTGCTCATCGTCCATCTGTCCACGGAGGTGCAGGGTAAAAAGATTGAGGGCATCCCCGAAAGCCAGGTGCGCAGCGCTGAAGGGAAAGCAGCCGCCGAAATACTGGGAGTCCAGGTGGCTTTCTTTGACTACTATATGGGTGACTTTCCGGTCACCAACGAAAGCAGCAAGGCCATTGAAGCGCTGATAAGAGAGAACCAGCCCGACATTGTTCTGACTCAGTGGCCCATTGATTCCCATCCCGACCATCAAGTGGTGGGTATTCTCCCTATACGACCCTACATCTGGCATCAGTCCTTCTGTCTGGGCTTTTACGAGGTGTACACAGGGATTCAAACGATAGACTTCCAGCCCAACCGTTATGTGGACATCTCAGATTTCATTGAGCAGAAGCGAGAGGCAATTCTGGCCCACGCCAGCCAGAATCCGCAAGCCCAGGTGCAAATGCACGATAAAATGAGCGCCTACCGCGGCCTGGAGATGGGCTGTGCTGATGCCGAAGCCTTCCACATACTGGGGGGACAAGTACACACTGCTTTTGATCAATTATTTGACGATATCAGGCGATATGGGCAGTCAGGTGGTATGCAGGTAATCGGGTTTCCGGAGTGCTAAGCATACCAACAGTCTTTAACACATTCAAAACGAGAGGTGAGAATTATGCAACTGTATGAACTGCTGTTAGTATCGGTGCTGGTAGCGATATCCGTGTTGGCTAGCATAGAGCAGAGTCAGGCTGACGGTGTCTTCCGCAAGCCTGTTCCCGAGGGTGTGGCGGAGATAACCGGTATCAGCGCTGGTGGGGGAATCGTTGGCCTGGAGGATGGCTCGCTGATACTGGCCCAGGGCGGCAAGTATCGGATATCCACCGACGGCGGCCTCACGTGGGGCGAGCCACAGACGCTGAACGAAGAGCTCGGTGCCAATGGCCTCATCCGACTTCAGTCCGGCGCTTTGGCCATTTATGGGACAAAGGACGGCAACTGGTGTTTTTCTTCGTCTCCTGACGAGGGTAAGACCTGGACTGAGCCGTCAGTGATTTGCCCCCGATCGGCTATGGGTCCCATGTATCATAGTATGATTCAACTCAGCACTGGGCGGCTGCTACTGACCGGCTACTGGGAAGGCCTGGACAGTTGGGAATATACCGGGGGCACCATGGTCAGCGTACATCCTGAACTACAGTACAAAGACGTGAGTGCTTATGGCCTGTGGCGCGACCAGCGTATGCAAATAGAAGGGCACGCCCATGCCCCGGAAATGGCTATGTGTATGGTTTATCGTTCGGACGACGAGGGGCAGACCTGGGAGAAGCACGTCGGCGCCCTGATGGGCTGGTTTGACTTTGAGGGTAATGTCAATGGTTACTGCGGCAATATTGGCTGCTTTGAGCCTACCATTGCCGAGGCTAAGGACGGTAACGTCCTGCTTATTATGCGGGCGACAGTAGGGCGGCTGGTGCAAAGCTTCAGCCCCGACGGGGGCGAACAGTGGTATGCCGTGAAGCCTACTGACCTACCCAGTTCAGAGTCGCCGGCGCTAATGGTAAGTCTGCCGGAAACCGGCGATCTGCTCATTGTCTGGAACCAGATGTCCCGTGAAGAGATTCGCCGTGGCTACCGGCGGGGGCGGCTATCGGCGGCTATTTCTAAAGATGGGGGCCATAGCTGGGAGAATTTCAAGACTCTGGAACTCAGCGACGGGCTGGAAGACATTGACCGCATACAGCCGGAGTATCCCATCCAGATGGTGCGGGCCCGCGATTGGGTCGGCCCACTGCCCGACGGTTGGGCCTTTTTCCACTATTCCAACATAGATGTGGTGGGGGACAAGGTCTTCATCCGGTACAGCCGTGGCACTCCCCTGTTGGGTGTGGCCGAGCAGAACCTGCACAAACAGGAAGCCGTGATGCGCATCTATCCCGTGGAGTGGTTCTACAAGTAGCGCTTTTTCGGCAATGGACTTTACGGTTCGGTCTCATTGTGGCCCACGCCCCACAGTATTGACAGTAGGTGGGGGAAGTGCTATACTAAGCCTGTGCCTGCTTGGAGGGCATGGTCGGGGCAAATTCCCAAGGCGCGCCGCATTTGGGAGGAAGGCGGCGCTCTTTTTGCGCATCTCGATTAATAGGGACGAACTCTTCGGCGATTAGGTGAGTTATGCCGGCAATTCAGTACGGTCCAATAGGTGTAATTGTGGTCTTCAGTGCTGCCTTTGCGGTCGCTACTCTGATCATCGCTTACTTAATTCGCCCCGCTGATCCCTACTCTGAAAAACTCCTGACCTACGAGTGCGGCATCGTACCGTTCGGCGAAGCGTGGAGTAAGTTCTTCGTCCGCTATTACATCATCGCCCTGATATTTGTGATCTTTGATGTTGAGGCCATATTTATGTATCCGTGGGCAGTGGTGTACAAACAACTAAGTGGCCCGACTGCGTTGGGCCTGTACCCGGCGGTGGAGATGGCGGTATTTCTGGCTATTTTGCTGGTGGGACTGGCTTATGCTTGGGGGAAGGGAGACCTGAAGTGGATCGCCGAGACATAGAATACCGGCTGAGCCAGTTACTTTCTCGGGTGCCGCAACCACCTCCGGAGCCGGTGCGGCGCGTCGCCCGTCGCTACCATGAAGGCCGCCTGCCGGCGCTTTTCGTCAGCGCAGTGGACAAGACACTCAACACCGGTCGGGCCTGCTCCCTGTGGCCTATGAGTTTTGGACTGGCCTGTTGCGCTATTGAGATGATGGCCACGGGCGCCAGCCGCTACGATTTGGACCGCTTTGGCATGTTTTTCCGGGCTACTCCTCGGCAGTCGGACGCGATGATTGTCGCCGGTACGGTGACTCTGAAAATGGCCCCGATTCTGGAGCGGCTGTACCATCAGATGCCTGAGCCTCGCTATGTGGTGGCCTTGGGCAATTGCGCGGTTAGTGGTGGGCGCTTCTACCAGCATGCCTATAGCGTTGTTAAAGGTGTGGACCGCATTGTACCGGTAGACATATACATCCCGGGCTGCCCGCCTCGGCCTGAATCGCTGATTGACGGCCTGCGTAAACTTCACGACCTAATTCGCACCGAATCCGTCGCCGACGGTCCGTACCACGCCGGCGAGCGGCCCGATTTTCACCTCCGACCGCGAGAGTTACAATGAGCGCTGACCAGCCCCCTGAGCATGATGAGGACATAAGCAAGGAGGCGCTGCCGCCGGAACTCCAGCAGGCTCTGGCCGGGCTTATCACTGCCGGTGCCCTGGGGCCAGAAGGCGTGGAGATGATTACTACTCCCGAGCATATAATTGCCACACTCACGGCGCTGGCCCGACAGATTGATCAGCCCTACGATATGCTGACTGATATGTGTGGCGTAGACCAGGGTGATGAACTGCAAGTAGTATATCGGCTGTACCGGCGATACTCAGCGGAGGCGGCAGTAGTGAAAGTGACAGTACCCCGCAGTGCCCCGCGTCTACCCACGGCCACCGGCCTGTGGGCGCTGGCCAATTGGGCCGAGCGGGAAATCGCCGATATGTTCGGGACTACCTTTGAAGGGCATCCCGACCCGCGTCCTCTGTTGCTTCCCGACGATTTTGCGGGTTCGCCCTTGCGTAAGGATTACGAATATCCCAAGGATCATCCATACCTGTGCCGAGACCCAGCCCGTGAAGATTTGGGGCTGGTCTCCCAATCTGCATCACGCAGTGAGGCGAACCAAGCAGGCTAAGTGCGCAGGTTCTCAACCGGCGCCGCGACGCGTGAATAAAGATGCGCGGCAACATCCAGTAGTACGAACCAATTATGACCACCGAAACCAGGACCCGAACCGAAGAATTAACCATCAATATGGGGCCCCAGCACCCTTCTACCCACGGGGTGCTGCGCCTGGTGGTTACGCTGGATGGGGAGCGAGTGGTACAAGTTATCCCTGATATCGGCTATCTGCACAGTTCTATGGAAAAGATAGCCGAGCGGCTGACCTACCAACAGTATCTGCCCTATGCCGACCGCTATGACTACCTCAACGCTATGGGCAACGAACTGGCCTATGTGATGGCGGTGGAGAAGTTGTTGGGGATTGAGCCGACGCCCCGCTGCCAGTTCATTCGGGTGATGATGGCCGAGATGAATCGGATTGCCTCCCACCTGGTCTACTTCGCCACTCTGGGCAATGATGTAGGAGCGGTTAGTGTGTTCCTGTATTGCTTCCGCGAACGCGAGGCCATCCTTGACCTGTTTGAAGCGGCCAGCGGCCAGCGACTGCTCTACCATTACTTGCGCATCGGCGGGTTGCGTAATGACCTGCCGGATGATTTCTGCGCGGGTCTGGGTCATTTCCTCAGTTACTTTCCCTCCCGTATTGATGAATACGATAAGCTGCTGACGAAGAATCGTATCTTCCGCAGCCGTATGGAGGGAGTAGGGCACTTCAGTGCAGAGGATGCGCTGAGTTACGGCGTAACCGGCCCTTGCCTGCGGGGCTGCGGCACCGATTATGATATTCGCCGCGCTGATCCCTACTGTGTATATCCGCAGTTGGATTTCACAGTGCCGACCTTTGAGGAATGCGACGCCATGGCCCGCCACCTGGTCCGTCAGGAGGAGATGCGCCAGAGCGTGCGGATTCTTCAACAGTGCTTGGAAATGCTGCCCGAGGGCGATGTAAGTGTCAAGGTGCCCCGACGCATCAAGCCGGACCCGGGCGAAGCCTACGCGCGAGTGGAGTCGCCCCGGGGCGAATTAGGTTGCTATATTGTCAGCGACGGTAGCGAAAAGCCCTATCGGCTACACTGGCGGGCGCCTTCGTTCTATAATTTGCAGGCTTATCCGGTGATGTGCAAGGACGCCTGGGTGGCGGATTTGGTGGCCATCTTAGGCAGCGTGGATATCGTCCTGGGGGACGTAGACAGGTAAGTTATCAATGTAGGGGCGGATGTCCGCAGGAACATCCGCCCGAGGTGGCAATGTCACTTCTATCGCAAATTAGCAACTGGCTCAGATTGACCGCCGAAGGTCTCTGTCAGCGCTGGGGCATTCCGCTATTGTTCGTGGACTTGCTGGCCTGGATGGTTGCGGTGGCCGTTATAATCGGTCTTGTCCTGCTGATTGTCCTGATTTTTGTGTACCTGGAGCGCAAAGTAAGCGGCTATATCCAAACACGGCTGGGGCCGATGCGTGTGGGGCCAATTGGCATCTTCCAGACGGCAATGGACGCACTCAAATTGCTCATCAAGGAGGACATCGTCCCCCGTGGCGCTGACAAGATTCTCCACACTCTGGGGCCGATACTGTTCTTCGTCGCCGCGATGCTGGGTTATGTGGTAATACCGTGGGATGATAAGGCAATTATCGCTAAGTATGTGGACCTGAATATCGGCATTCTGTACGTAACCGCTGTCGGCTCAGTCGGCATTATTGGCATAATTATGGGCGGCTGGGGGTCAAACAACAAATGGTCACTACTGGGCGCGATACGCAGCGCCGCCCAGATGATTAGTTACGAAGTGCCCATGCTGTTAGCCATTATTTGTGTGGTTATGCAGGCTGAGTCAATGTCGCTGGGCCGAATTGTTACCGGCCAGCAGGGCGCTTACCTGTCTGGCTGGTACTGCTGGCGACCGTGGTTGTGGCTGCCGCTGATACTGTTCTTTATTGCTGCCACTGCGGAAGTCAACCGAGTCCCCTTTGACATCCCCGAAGCCGAAAGCGAACTGGTCGCCGGCTATCATACCGAGTACTCGGGGATGAAATTCGCCCTGTTTTTTCTGGCCGAATATGCCAATGTTTTCGTGGTGGGCTTGATTGGGGCGACCCTGTTTTTTGGAGGCTGGCTTTCGCCCCTGGGACATCCTGATCCGCTGCATATTCCCGGCTTTTTCTGGCTAATGGCCAAGGCTTTTGCCATTGTCATATTCTTAATGTGGATTCGTTGGACTCTGCCGCGCCTGCGGGTAGACCAGTTGATGGCCCTGGCCTGGAAGCTGCTGCTGCCCGCCGGCTTCCTGGCGATCTTCATCGTGGCCGTCGTCTTGCTGTATATCTGACTGGGGACGGGGGACTGGGGACTGCAACGACTAACGGCATTGCCGGTCATATCTGTGCGGTGGGAGGGGCCGGTCCGGCCGCCGTAGCCACAGGCTACTATGGCGGAGGAGGCTTGAGCGCAGCGAACCCGGCCCACAAGCCGTTCGGAGGGGCGGTGCCCGGCACTATGTGTCCCTCTCCGGGACGGAGAGGGGCCAGGGGTGAGGCTGTCGTTCCTGAATGCTGAACGCCGAACGCTGATGCCTGTACACAGATCAAGACGAGAACCTACCGTCGCCGAGTTGCTGCTCATCATCCTGGAGGGTGCGTGGAGCATCGTCGTGGGCCTGTATGTGACCTTTATCAATTTCTGGCGCACGAAGGTCACCGACCGCTACCCGCACCGCGACCCTGCTCTCAACTGGCAGCCTCGGCCCGGCTATCGCGGCGACTTTGCCCTGATTACTGACAGGGAGACCGGCAAGTTGCGCTGCATCGGCTGCCAGCAGTGCCAGAATATCTGCCCGGACGGGTGCATCCTGGTCGTCCCCGAGGGCAAAGGCAAAGAGCGCCATCCCAAGGAATTTTATATTGATGCGGGTCTGTGTATGTACTGCGGGCTATGCGTGGAGGTCTGCCCGGCGGACGCCCTCACCATGACACCTGACTACGAAACCGCCACCGACGACCCGCGCAAACTCGTACGAGATATTGACTATCTCCGCGAACGCGGGATGGAATATGATGAAGTTTTGCGAGTGCAGTGATAGGGGGATATGGCAATGAACTTTGATCGAATCACGGTAGACCCTGCCATCTGTGGCGGGAAGCCTTGTATCCGAGGCCTGCGGTTTCCGGTATCTCGGTTACTGGGGCTCTTGGCCGCGGGCGAAAGCAAAGAAACAGTATTGCAGGCGTATTCCTATCTGGAGGCGGAGGACATCGACCAAGCTCTATCTTATGCAGCGTGCTTAGCTGACGAAGAGGTCGTGGAGTTCGCCTGATGAAGTTTTTGGTGGATATGCCTATATCACCGAGCCTGGCAGTCTGGCTATGCGAGCAGGGCCACGAGGCGGTGCACGCCATGGAAGTTGGTATGGCGGGGGCATCTGATGAAGAACTGTTAGAGCGGGCACGAACTGAGCGCAGAGTAATCATAACTGCTGATCTGGGCTTTGGACGACTCTTGGCACTGGCAGCGACACAAGGCCCCGGCACAATTCTTCTTAGGGGCGGTAACTACAGTGAAAGGCAGACTCGTGACCTTATTGCGCGTGTGCTGCAATCTGTGGCAGAAGAGGATTTAGCAAATTCAATGACCGTTGTGGACCAACGGCGAATCAGGCGGACGCAGTTGCCCTTGCAGGCGCCGTAGAACCGAGACGCGAATGACCGCGGAAATATGGTTCAATGATTTTGCGTTTTATCTAATAGCCGGGATTATCCTGCTCTCGGCGTTAGGGGTAATCTTTGCCCGCCGGGTGATGCACGCGGCGCTGTGTCTGCTGCCCTGCCTGCTAGGCGTGGCGGCGCTGTACGGGCTATTAGGCGGGCATCTACTATTGGCGATACAGATACTGGTCTATGTCGGGGCAATTACCGTGCTGATTCTGTTTGCCGTGATGATGCTCCAGCGGATTGTGCGCGGCGGCCTGCTGGCCGGTAGCCAGCATCTGTTAGCTGGCCTGGTCGGCGCGGGGATGATGAGCGGAATAATTATGATTAGTATCCTTCTGACTCAATTTCGGCCCTTGCTGCGGCCTACCCAACCCTCGCAATTCGCCGGCGACAACGTGCGGCTCATTGGCGAACTTTTCCTGACCAAGTACCTGCTGCCGTTTGAAGCGATTTCCGTTGTGCTGTTGGTGGCGATGGTCGGCGCGATTATTCTGGCGCGGAAGGAGCCTGAGGAATAATGCCCCTTAGCCTGCCGCCTTTGCCGCCCGCGCCGGAGATTTACCTGCCCGGCATCCATGTGGGCCTCAGCCACTATCTGCTGCTCTCGGCCATACTGTTCGGGATGGGTCTATTTGCGGTTATCACTCGCCGCCACGCGGTAGCGGTTCTGCTGGGTATTGAACTGATGTTGAATGCCGCCAATATCAATTTGGTGGCCTTCAGCCATTATCTAAGTCCGCACAGCAACTTTGGTGAAATGTTATACAACACTGTTCTGGACGGGCAAGTTTTTGCACTAATAGTCATCGCTCTGGCGGCCTGCGAGGCGGCGGTTGGTTTAGCCATTATCCTAGCCTTGTACCGGAACCTGGGCGTGGTGAATCCCGACGAAGTCCAAAGTCTAAAATGGTAACATTTACACAGGGGGGCAGGGAGGCAGGGAAGCAGGGAACGGCAATGAGAGATAAGGCAGGAACTTACAAGCGGCTTAATGCGTGGCACAAGGCGCTGGATTTGGTGGTACAAGTCTACCGGGTCACAGCCAGCTTCCCTACCGAGGAACGATATGGCTTGGTCCAGCAAATGCGGCGAGCCGCCGTGTCGGTTCCCGCCAATTTAGCGGAGGGTTCCAGCCGCAGCAGTACAAAGGACTATCTTCATTTTGTGGAAATTGCGACTGGTTCACTATACGAACTGCGCACCCATATCGAACTTGCGGCACGGTTGGGGTATCTAACCGTAGACGAGGTCCATACTGTAGATTCAGCGGCTGACGAAATTGCTGCAATGCTTTATAAACTGGTAAGGTCATTGAAGACAAAGGCAGACAGATGATACCAAGCTCACAAAGTATACAGCGCGCGGGCCAAGACGGGAGAGCCGTTTGGGTTTCCCTGCCTCCCTGCCTCCCCGAATCCCTGTATCCCAGTACCCTGATATGCTTAACTTAGCCTGGACAATTCCACTGTTTCCCTTAACTGCCTGTGCGGTGCTGATATTCTTCGGCGCTCGTCTGTATCGGCGCTATGGAGAGACTGTGGGCTGGATTGGTGTGGCGGGCATTGGGGCCACGGTGCCCCTGGCTCTGGGCTGTCTGAGCGAGCTCATTATGGGCGTCGCGCCGGCGGGCGGTCAGATAGCCTGGGCTCACCTCGGCCAAGTTACGCTGACCGTAGGCTACTATGTGGATGCCCTGACCGCGGTGATGCTGGTGATGGTAGCGGTGGTTGCTACCTGCATAATGGTCTACTCAATAGGCTATATGCACGGGGACGAGGGCTACAGCCGCTTTTTTGCCTATATGTCGCTGTTCTGTTTTGCGATGTTCACCCTCGTTCTCTCTAACAGCCTGCTATTGCTGTATGTGGGCTGGGAACTCGTGGGGCTGTGCTCATATCTGTTGATTGGTTTCTGGTTTGAGCGCAAGGTCGCGGCTGATGCGGCGAAGAAGGCTTTCATCACTACGCGCATCGGCGATGTAGGCTTTGCCATCGGCATATTGATACTGTTTGGCTATGTACCTACGCTGCAGTACGCAGATGTCTTCGCCGCCGCTGAGCATGGTATGATCCCGTCGGCCACGCTCGCTGTCGCGACACTGTTTTTGTTCTGTGGGGCGATTGGCAAAAGTGCCCAATTCCCCCTGCACGTGTGGCTACCGGATGCTATGGCTGGCCCCAGCCCGGTCAGCGCCCTCATTCACGCCGCCACGATGGTCGCCGCCGGCGTATTTATGGTGGCGCGCCTGTTCCCGCTGTTCTACGCCGCCGCCTCTGCACCGCTGCTCTTCGGCCTCTCACCGCTGCTGATAGTCGGGTTTATTGGGCTAATTACGGCGCTTATGGCCGCCACGCTGGGTGTAGTGCAAACCGACATCAAGCGGGTTCTGGCTTACTCCACAATCAGCCAGTTAGGGTATATGATGACGACCCTGGGGCTGGGAGCAGTGGGTTTTACGGCAGCAGTCTTTCACTTGATTACTCATGCCTTTTTCAAGTCGCTATTATTCCTGGGCGCGGGCAGTGTGATGCACGGCTGTAATGATGAGACTAATATGTTCAAGATGGGCGGTCTGGCCCGGAAGATGCCTTATACTTACTGGACCTTCTGGGTCGGAGCGTTATCCTTAGCCGGGGTTCCGCTGTTTGCCGGATTTTTCAGCAAGGATGAGATGTTGTCAGCGGCCTGGACTCGTGCGCATGGAGAAGTAATCTACTGGCTATTCTTCCTCGGGCTGGAGGCTGCTGCGTTCTTGACTGCGTTTTATATGGGCCGGGCCTGCTTCCTAACCTTCAGCGGCCGGCCCCGCTCGCACGAGGCTGAACACGCCCACGAAAGTCCGCCGGCTATGACTGTGGCCCTGATGATTCTGGCTTTCTTCGCTGTCTTTATGGGTTGGATTGGGGCACCTTGGCTTGGCGGCAATCTATTTCATAAATTCGTGTACTTCACTCCAGGCATCCACGCCGCCGGGCATGCAGCTCCCGCCAGCTTCAACTGGGTGGTAGCAGGGATATCCACAGCGATGGCGTTAGGGGGGCTGCTGGCCGCAGCAAGCATTTATTTGTGGAAAATTGTCCCTGTTGATTTGGTTAAGAAGCCCTTGTACCCGCTGTATGTAGCCGCCAAGCAGAAATACTACTTTGACACCGTGTATGATATCTTCGTCGTATGGGGCACTCTGGGGGTAGCCCACCTGTGTCGCCTGATAGATACCTACATAATTGACGGCCTGGTGCGGGGAGTGGGGTGGATCGTGCCAGCAGTGATTTCTCAGGCCTGCCGGCTTGTTGATACCTATGTAGTAGACGGGCTGGTCAACTATATTGTGCTGCTCGGCTGTTTGACATAGTTGTTGTGGATGGTCTGGCCAACTTCGTCGCCTGGTTCACCGGCGAGGTCGGGGAACTGGCCAGCCGACTCCAGACGGGCCGCGTGCAGGAGTATGTAACCGGCGCCGCCATCTTTGCGGCTATGTTTGCCGCCGCTCTTATTGTGGCCGTGTATCTGTTCGGGTAGTCTAATCGCCGTTCACTACAGACGAATAAACTGAGGGTGTAACAGATGCCAATTCTCAGCATAATGTTATTTTTGCCAGTTATCGGACTGACGCTCATCCTCTTTATGCACAAAGAGCGCCAGGTAAATCTTACCCGCGCCACGGCGACATTTTTCGCGGCTCTTACCTTCGCCGCTTCGCTCGCAGCCCTGGGAATGTTCCGGTGGCAGGTGGCGACGATGCAATTACAGGAAAAGGTGCCGTGGATTGACTCGCTGAACATCAACTATCACCTGGGCGTTGACGGGCTCAGTATGCCTCTGATTCTGCTGACCACATTGTTGAGCCTGCTGGCGATCATCTACTCCTGGCGCATTGAGGAACGGGTCAAGGAATATATGGCCTTCTTCCTGCTACTGGAGACCGGAATGCTGGGGGTGTTCACTTCCCTGGACTTTTTCCTCTTCTACATTTTCTGGGAGATTAGTCTGGTGCCGATGTTCTTCATTATCGGCATCTGGGGTGGACCCCGGCGCCAGTATGCCGCGATAAAGTTCTTTATATTTACGCTCATAGGTAGTCTGGCGATGCTATTGGCCATCCTGGGGTTATACTTTGCCAGCAGCCCCCACACCTTTGATATGATGGCCCTGGCCCAGCAAAATCCCCTGGCCGGAGCCGGCCTACCGGCTGCCCTAATCTTCTGGGGTCTTTTCTTGGGTTTCGCTATCAAGGTGCCCATGTTCCCGTTCCATACGTGGTTGCCCGACGCGCACGTGGAAGCCCCTACGGCCGGCAGTGTCATTCTGGCGGGTGTGTTACTGAAAATGGGGGCCTACGGATTTATTCGTGTCAGCCTGCCTATACTGCCGGAAGCCAGCCGCCAGTTTGCTATCTGGATTGCTATTCTGGCCCTGATTAGCATCGTCTACGGCGCACTGGTGGCGATGGCTCAGAATGACCTGAAGAAACTGGTCGCCTACTCCTCAGTTAATCATATGGGCTATGTGATGTTAGGGGTGGCTGCTGCTGCCTTCTTACGGCCGGGCGGTGATTCGGCTAGCTTCCTGGTCAGCCGAACCACTGCCCTCAACGGGGCAGTGCTGCAGATGGTCGCCCACGGTATCATCACCGGCGCTCTATTCTTCCTGGTCGGTATGATATATGACCGGGCTCATATTCGGGAGGTAGACGGCTTCGGGGGCCTTAGTAAACAGATGCCCGTGTATGCTGGCATTACTATGTTGGCGTGTTTCGCCTCTTTGGGTCTGCCGGGCCTGGTCGGGTTCGTTGCCGAGTTTATGGTCTTTCTGGGTGCTTTTGGCTCATTTAAGATTATCACCGGCCTGGCCTTATTAGGCGTGGTCATAACCGCGGCGTACTTCCTGTGGACCATCCAGCGCATCTTTCTGGGGCCGCTCAATCGCCAGTGGGCCGCCCTGCACGATATGGATGGCGGCGAACTAATCGCTCTGGTCCCGCTCTGCGCATTGATGGTTGTGTTCGGCGTATATCCTCGGCCATTGCTGCTGATTATTAACACTGCTATGGAGGCTTTGGTGAACCATATGGACGCCGTGCATAGCGCGGCGGCAAGTTTGAGTCATCTGCTATGAGATAAGTACGGCGGAATAGCCAACTGATATGAAGCCGATAAGCGATTTCACATTATTGATGCCGGACCTGTACTTGGCCGCTCTGGCCATAGTGGTACTGGGCCTTGACCTGGTCCTCCCGCCCCGGTGGCGCAAGGAGAAGGCCGCGGTGGCCGGATTGGGGTTGCTGCTGGGTTTGTATCCGGTGATGGCGCTGTGGGGTGCGGCCCCGACTGCCGAATTCTGGGGCAGTTATGCCGTGGACAACTATGCCCTGTTTTTCAAAGGTATTTTCCTGATTTGCGGGCTGCTGATAGTGCTGTTGTCGGTGGACTTCTTCCGCGACTTGCCCCAGGCCTATGGCGAGTATTTTTCGCTGATCATCTTTGTAGTCCTGGGTATGTCGCTGTTAGCCTCGGTAGTTGACATTATCGCCCTGTACATAGCGTTTGAACTGGTCAGTATAGGCGGTTACGTTCTGGTCGGTTACCTGAAGAGAGACGCTCGGTCCAATGAGGCCAGCCTGAAGTACTTCATCTATGGCGCGGCCGCCTCGGCGGTTCTGTTATATGGGTTGAGCCTGCTGTACGGTCTGGGCGGTTCTACCAATATCTCGGAAATGGCCGATAGCCTGGTGGGGAGGGGCGGGTTCTTAGGCCCGGTGGTGCTTATGTTGATGCTGGTGGGGTTGGGATTCAAGATAGCTATGGTCCCGTTCCACGCCTGGGCTCCCGATGTCTATGAGGGCGCTCCGACACCCGTCACTGCTTTGCTGTCGGTCGGCCCTAAGGCCGCCGGATTCGCTATTCTGGTCCGGCTGCTATGGCCGCTGGCTCCCCACTTGTTTTCAATGTGGCCGGCCCTGGTGGCGATCCTGGCTACTGTCACTATGTTCGCCGGCAATATCCTGGCTATACGCCAGACCAACATCAAGCGAATGCTGGCTTATTCATCCATTGCCCACGTCGGCTACATTCTCATCGGTGTGGTGGTGGGAGCGGGGAGTGCTCTGGCCCTGGAGGGCGTCCTGTATTATTTTGCCGCTTACTTGCTAATGAATCTGGGCGCCTTTGCGGTAGTCATATTGGTAGAGCGCAATACCGGCAGCGCCCAGATTAGCGACTACACGGGCCTGGCCCGCACAGCACCGCTGGCCGCGGCGGCTATGGCCATATTCCTGTTGTCACTGACCGGCATTCCCCCGACAGCGGGCTTTGTCGGTAAACTGCTGTTGTTTGCTGCCGCCATAAACTCCCAGCAGTGGGTCTGGCTGGCGGTAGTGGGGATCCTTAACAGCGTCATATCGCTGTATTACTATATGAATATAGTCCGACTTATGTATTTCAGCGCTGAGCCCGGCCTCACGTTACGGGCGCGACCGGCTGGAGTACTGGCCGTAATATTTGTTACCTTGTTGGGGACCCTGGCAGTCGGAGTACTACCTGCCTATTGGCTGGGTCTGGCCTCCCGTTCAGCGTGGCTGATGTTGCCACTGTGAAACCGGTCGCGTATCCATCAGTCCGCATAGGTAATACACAAAACCAGCCTGGCAGGTGCGATTGATTGTTCAGCGATAATCAAAGCGCGAAACTGATTAAAGAGGAATGCCGTTGTGTCCGGTAGCAGCGAGATAGTCACACCCAAATCTGATACTGCCGCTGGCGAGCTTGCCCAGATAAGGCTTCTGGTAGCCGCCGAACTGGCCCAGGTTGAAGAGCAATTGGCAGCGCGGCTGGGCAAGGCAGTGCCCATGATAAAGCAGGCATACACCCACACGGTGCAAGCCGGGGGCAAGCGCCTGCGGCCACTGTTAGTCTTGCTGGCGGCCAGGTCGGTGGGCGAGGTGGGGCCAGAAGCAGTGCAGTTGGCGGTAGCGATTGAAGAGGTTCATGTCGCTTCAATGCTGCACGATGATGTGGTTGACTATTCGCAAGTGCGTCGTGGCCAGGCCTCAGTTCAGGCCCTATGGGATAACCGAATTGCCGTACTCACCGGCGACTACGTGGCGGCAGATGTCTACCATCTCTTGTCTGGTTACGACCAGACTCGGTACTTGGAGACAATAGCCCAGGCAGTTGTAAAGATGTGCGAGGCGCAGGCACGAGAGTTGAATGCTGACGGCTTGACGAGAACTGAAGCGGAGTATCTTGAGATAATTGAGAGCAAAACTGCCAGCCTTATGGCTGCAGCAGCCAGCGTAGGTGGTTATGCGGCCAACGGCTCTGCCGAGCAAATCAATGCCCTGAATACTTACGGCCATCGCCTGGGTATGGCCTTTCAAATAAGCGATGATTTGCTGGATTTGTACGGAGAGTCTGCTGAGTTGGGCAAGCCCATCGGCAAAGATCTGCGGGCTGGCCAGTTAACCTTGCCCGCCATCTTTGCCTGCCACCAGCCGGCATCAGACGAGCTGCGAGGGCTGTTAGCCGAGCTGCATTCAGATAGTCCACCAGAGATAGTAGCTGAAGCAGCCGACTTGATCGCTGCGCTAGGCGGTCGAGGGCATGCCGAGGAGAAAGCGGCCGAGTTCACTGCACAAGCCGCGGCTGCCCTGGCCGGCTTGCCTAATTCAGAGGCACACGATGCTTTGATTGCGCTGGCCGAATTTGTGGGACGTCGGGCCTGGTAGGATACGCCAGCAGTCTCGGCGGCCTATCATCTCGCGATATTAGGCATAATGCAGTCAGGCGAACTTTTGACCGACCTATAAGGGCCATCCGGCTGACTCCTCTTTCACCTGATAGTACTTTGTGTGTTCTTCGTCGGTGGACTCGACCACGCCGTCCTTCAGCACCATAAGGATATTGTCCCCATCATACAATAGGCTGATGTCATCAAGGGGATTGCCCTCAACTACAATCAGATCGGCCTTCTTGCCGGGTTCCAGGGTGCCGACGTAATCAAGGATTTGGTAGGCCTCGGCCGTGTTGCGCGTGCCCGCGACGATAGCCTCGCCCGGCGAAAGTCCGCACCATACCAGTTCCCTTAGCTCCCAGGGGGTACGGTCTCCTATCTGCCACACCCGGCCCCCGCCTGGGTAATCGGTGCCCACGGCCAGTTTGATGCCCATCTGGTGTGCCTGGCGCACGCCGGCCCGATGTATCGGCGAGGCTCGCTCCATCTCTGCCCTCATCCAGGGCCGGTCCGGGGCAGCATCCAGATTTTTTTCACACGTCACTGAGAGGGTAGGGATGTAGTAAAGGTCCTTTGCTTTGATGCCTTCCAACGCCTCGTCGTCAATGAATGCTCCGTGGTGAATCATATCTGTCCCGGCTCTGATCGCGTTGTTCAGGCCGGGCTGTGTGTGAACGTGGACCGCGACGGGCAGCTCCCAAGCATGGGCCTCATCGGTCAGGGCCGCCAGCTCCTCATACGTGTAGTTGCGTACCGAGCACGATTCGTGTTCACCAAAGAAGCCGCCCGAGGCCGCTGTCTTGATAAAGTTGGCGCCTATTTCGGCCATCTCGCGTACCGCCTTGCGGACCTCCCAGGGGCCATCTGCGGTGCGATACCTCACGTGGCCGTGAGTAGGGGTCACAATACAGCCGACCACCAGGCGCGAACAGCCCCGCACGTACCCGGCTTCAATAGCGTCTCGGAGTTTGCAGCCGGCCAGGTTGCCAGACACCGTGGCAATTGTGGTGATGCCTCGTTGCAAGGAGAGTCGCAGAATTTTCTGGTCTTCGTAAGTGCCGTCTATATGAGCGTGCCCCTCAATCATCCCGGGCATCACTGTCTTCCCGGCGGCGTCAATTACCTCGGCAGCCTCCGGCACGGATATTTCTGTGGCTTTACCCACACTTTCTATACGATCGTCACTGATTATCACCGCACTATCCGGGAGAGGGTCCCCTCCCGTCCCATCAATCAGCGTTCCGTGAAGGACTACCTTACAGTCGTTCATCATAATTGGCTCCCTGAAACCTGTCACTTCGGTGTATGAATTGCGCAAGGCGGCGGCCGCTTATCAGCGGCCCTAAAATCGCGTCCTTGACTATCTAATACTCGCACTAAGGTTCCCACATCTCCGCCGTCTGCTCGGGTCGCATCCACTTGGCGTTCCCGGCGCAGAAGACGAAGTTGGAACCTTCGTTGTGCCAGGCCGCCAGATACTGAGACATATTCCCCGAGGATTGCCGCCAGCCGTAAGAATGCTCTTGAGCCAGTTCAAAGAAGAAAATCGTCCGACCCGGTTGACTTACCTGCCAACGGCGTAGTGAAGCGCCGGCGTATCCTCCGATCATACCCACATCCAGGTTCATTCCGTAACTGTGCGGTATTGAACAGGTCCACGAGGGGCCCGGGGTAGGGTTCTCATCGGCTGGACAAATAAAAATCAGTTCGCTACCGAGGTAGGGCAACAGGAGCACATCCCAGCAGTACGAAACACTACTATTAGGTATTTCTAAGATGGCCGGTGGGTATTGGTCGTCATAGTCATCAGCGTACATCATGCCTGCCATCCCTACGCTGCGTAGATTTGACAGGCAAGAAACTGCCTCGGCCCGTTTGGTAGCCTGCTCAAAGACAGGCAGCAAAATCGCGCCCAGAATCAGTATAATGGCAATGACCACAACCAATTCAATTAGCGTGAAGCCTGTGGCCCGATCGCGCAGAGATAGCTCTCCTCCGAGTAATGGTACTATCATCAGCTACGGACTGATTTGAGCGACACGGGTATCGCTGCCGGTATATTCGTCTCGGGGTTAGTCATCTCCTTCGTTAGGTTAGGCAATTGTACCTACGGCGGGCCAGGGGCCTCGGCCAGTTCCAGTTGCACAGTAGAGGTACGACCGTGGCTGGTCACTGTCAGGCTGAAAGTCCGCAGTTCGCCGGGGGCAATGTCCTTTAGCACAATCATATTCATGCCCCGTCGGCTGCCCCCAGAACTGTGCAGGATGGCGTGGACTTCTACTGCCTTCACCAGAGCGCTGCCCTTATTCTCCACCTCGCCGACTACGCGTACCACACTTTGGTTTTTGTCAATGTTATATCGGTAGCGACCAATAAACAAATCTTCTATGCTACCCTCTTTCTCCTCACCTCTACAGCCGCAACTGCCCAGGGCGCCTACACACATACCCACGGCCAAAGTCAGGGTGCAGATGTGCAGACAATGATTGCGCTCAATAGCCATTATGGCAGCCTCACGGGGGATATCTCTCAGAGCGGGTGGGGCGGGATGGCCGTCGGGAGGCGCTTGGGTCGCGTGGGGTACGGCGATATGGTTGGGGCTGGGTCCCGGACGTCGGGGACTGGCGAGTCGGACGGCGCGGCTGCTGCTGGCTCTGGTCGCGGTGCAGCCGGGTGACAATTATTACGCTGAGCAGAATCATAATCATCACCAGACAGCCGTCAGTTACTGTCATGGGCTGTCCTAACAGATCTTCAGCGATCCACTGCAACAAGGTAATGCCGGGAAAGAATAAGAGGAGCCCCAAGACGATACCGCCAATTAGACGCATTGGCTATCTTCTCCTGACGGTGCATAGATTAATCGCTGGTCGGTTTGTATCGTAATAGTTGTACTAATGCCGTGGCTACAGCCTGGTTAGCCTCACTGCTCAAAGTACCGTTGGCTTCATATACACGGGGAATATTCTCAATCTGGCGACCCAGTACCGAGCCGGTCCGCACCACTGCCGCCTTGGTCAAAGATGCGGCCTCCTCGGTGATTTGCGCCATCTTCAGCGCTTGTTTCACGCGGGCCGATGAGTACTCCGACCCCGCATCGGGTGGTACGCCGGGCGGCGTGACTACCACTACCAACGCCGGTAACTTACTGAACGCCTCTCGTAACAGATATTCAAACTCCCGCCGAAACTGGTCAGGCGAGACTCGGGCCCGGCCAGCATCAGTGCCATAGGCGATTATCAGCATATCGGGGGTTTCCGTTTCCAAGAGTTGGTCCACCATCTCCGCGCCCTGGTGAGGGTCTTGGTGGGCTGTAGCCAGGTTGCGTACTTCCAGTTGCACAGAATCATCCTCGTCCTTAAGTTGTTGGACGAAGAGGTCGGTCCAATGTCTCTGGTTTTCGCCATCACTGACGGCGAAACTATCGCCGAGTATACCGACAAGGATACCAGGTTGCCGCTGGAGGCAATAGCGTCGGAAAATCTGCACCGAGTGGGGCACTACCAAGGGTGGGCCAGTCGCAGCAAGACGCAGAATCTGCTCGGCCGACGGGCCGGGCTGTACCCCGGCAGGGCCGGCTCCGTAGACTTCCACCTCGCGCAGAAACAAGCAGTTCTCTCCTTTGAGTCCCCGGCGCCAGGTGTCGTGAAGGATGATCTTAACATAACGGGCTGAGCGGGGCGCAAAAGAGTGAATCAGAGGTTGAACCTGGCTGGCGGGAAAAATGTACTCGCGCAGCGGTTCGAAGGTTCCCATATCTTGGGATATAGACACCGCAATATGTCGGGTGTTGCCATTAAGACTATTGTGGACAACTATCTTACTGACCTGATAGGGTCTCTGTAGGTCAATGATTACTTCCTTGGGGAAGCGGGCCGAATTATCCGTGGCGAAGCAGGCCGGTGGCCGGTCACTGTCCTTGACTCCGTCAG
>JALGUR010000148.1 GCA_029820565.1 Candidatus Zipacnadia bacterium | reverse complement strand
GACACCACGTTGGTAGCTCGGGAATTGCTGGGCCGAATGTTGGTCCACTGCGAGTCCGCAGGGGCAACCGCCGGAATTATCGTCGAGACCGAGGCGTACTTGCAGGGCGACCCCGGCTGCCACGCTGCGCGGGGGTGTACCGAGCGCAACGCCCCTATGTTCGGCCCGCCCGGCACAATCTATGTCTACCTCATCTACGGAATGCATCATTGCCTCAACATCGTCACCCAACCCGAGGGAATTGGTGAGGCCGTCCTCATTCGCGCTGTGGAGCCGGTCCGCGGCCAGGAGCTGATGCAACAGCGACGGGGCTGTGAGGATACGCAGGAATTAACCAGTGGCCCGGCGAAACTAACTGAGGCAATGAACATTGACCTACGCCACAACTTTGGTGACATCACCACCAATCCGCTCTATATTAGTAACCAGCCACCAGTTGATGGCCCAGTCGCCACCACCACCCGTATTGGCCTCAGCCCCAACCGGGGGGCTGAGTTGCTGCTCAGATACTGCTTAAGCAACAATCCGTATCTATCTAACCCTGTCTGACGACCCAAAGGAGGCTTTATGATGTATCTTTCCTTCATGACTTTTGTCTGCCCTGACTATGACCTGGACAAGGCCCTGGCCACAGCGATACGCTATGGCTACGAGGCTATCGAGCCCCGCGCCCAAAGCGATCATGGGCATGGCATCGAAGTTTCTACTTCTAAGAAAGAACGCGCCCGCATCAAGGCGCAGTTCGCCGATACGGGCATCAAAATGTGCTGCCTGGCTACCTCGTGCCGCTATGCCCTCGCTGACGAAAGAGACCGCCAGCAGATGATAGAGGTCACCAAGCAGCATATTGAGCTGGCCGCTGACTGTGGCTGTCCCGCACTACGGGTCTTCGGCGGGCCTACTCCTGAGGGAATGGACTTTGCGGACGCCAAGAAGCACGTCAGCGAATCGCTGGCCGCAGTCGCCGATTTCGCCCAAGACTGCGGCGTCTATGTCTGCCTGGAGACTCATGATGCCTATTCGCGCGGCGAAGATGCAGCCGATGTCATATCCCGCGTGGACCATCCCAATATCGTCATCAACTGGGATATGATGCACTGCATTCGCCAGGGAGAGACGATGGCGGAGGCCTTCGGCCACGTTCGCAATTACGTTAAACACACCCATATCCACGACGGCACCTGGCCAGTAGACAACCCCGGTAACGTAACCATCACCCTTATGGGCGAGGGTATGGTGCCGCATGACGAGGCGGTCAGGCTACTGGCCTCCATTGATTACCAGGGCGCACTGTCCGGCGAGTGGATTGCCTGTTTTGAGCCTGAGGAGATCTTACCGCACGATGCAGCCCGACTGCGGGAATACCTCGCCGCCGCCAATGCCGATTAGCTGCCCTACCAGTTCTGCCCGGTCCATCAGAATATGACCCAAGTCCGGATCCTGCCCGAAAATCTGGCCAATCGCATCGCTGCCGGCGAGGTAGTCGAGCGCCCCGCCTCGGTAGTCAAGGAGCTGCTGGAGAATAGCATTGATGCTGCAGCCAGTCGCATCGAGACTGTGCTGGCTGACGGCGGCAAAAAGCTCATAGAGGTGCGCGACGACGGGGCCGGTATGTCGCAGGAGGATGTCGTTGTCGCCGTCCAGCGCTTTGCCACCTCCAAGATAGCCCAGGACAGCGATCTGGATGCAATTGCCACCCTGGGCTTCCGGGGGGAGGCCCTGCCCAGCATCGGGGCGGTCTGCCAGATGAAGATCACCACCCGCCGCCACGATGAGGCTGAGGGCACGGCACTGCTAATAGAGGGTGGTGAGGTTAGCGATCTGCGCGCGGTTGGCTGCCCGCCCGGCACTACCGTACAGGTAGCTAATCTCTTCTACAATACCCCAGCTCGGCGCAAGTTTCTAGCCACCACCGCCACCGAGCGGGGCCACTGTGTGGACTGGGTGTCCCGGCTGGCTCTGGCCCATCCCGAGATAGCCTTCCAGGTTACCCACAATGAGGCAGTTCTACTGAGCACGACAGGCTCCGGTGATCTCCAATCGGTACTTGCTGCGGTCTACGGCAGTAACACCACCCGCCAACTCGTGCCCGTCAACCTGGAGAGCGATGGTCTGCACATTCACGGCTACATCTCCACGCCCCAAGTAACCCGGGCGACCCGCCGCCACCAGCTTTTCTTTGTCAACCACCGCTTTGTGCGCTCGCGGATGCTCAGCCACGCGCTCACCGAAGCCTACGGCATGCTGCTGCCCCAGCA
>JALGUR010000016.1 GCA_029820565.1 Candidatus Zipacnadia bacterium | reverse complement strand
GCCAGCCTCACAACTTCTCACGCGAAACCCTGGAAGAGGTACAGGCGTACATTGACAGCCTGCCGTCGCATGAGGAGTTGCTTAAGGGCGAGGAAGTCCTGGCCGCTGATGGTTGGCCCATCGCCACACGCAAGCCGGATGAGCCGTGGGGGGCCTATGTGCAGACAGCGGAATGGTACCAGAGACTGCAAAATGAGTATTTACCGCAGGACTCGCGGTTTGGGCAGTTGCCGGTGCCCGAGGGCCTGGACTTGGGCACTACGACTTGCGTGATCCACAATCTCAAGCCGCACGACCAGACGATATCAGTACCCATAGCGGTAAAAGCGAACACGGGCTATCGGCTGAGCTACTGGTTCAGAATGTCCTCCGGGGCGCAGACGGTGATGTTCCAGATTATAGACGCCGACGCGCCACGCAATCAGGCCTGGCCAACGGGCAGTACTGAGGCCAGACGACGGGTCATCTCGGGCAAAAGTCTGGGGTGGGGGTGGGTGCCACACTGGCGGCGCTATGAAATACCTTTCCGCACTGGGCCAGAAGAGACGGCCATTAGACTGCGGCTGTGGATTTACTTCGTCGGCTATGAGGACCACCGCCGTATGTGGTATGACGACTTTCGCCTGGTGGAAGACGACAGCGTGGTGGTGGGTGAGATTGCTGACCCGGTCAACCCCGAGCCCCAGTGGCCGGAAGAGGTCGTCAACCGGGGATACGCAGTTGTGCCCCGGCCGGCCCTCCCTGTGACTTACCATACTTATATGCCCCGTCTGGAGGAACTAAGTCAGCCCCTGCGTCTGAGCCTGGCAGCCGGCGAGACCGGCTCGGCGGTCATCTTTGTACGCTCGCTGGGTGAGGATATTACGGTGCGCGCCAGCCCTGGGGCACTGGTTTCGGACAACGGCTATGGCCTGGCCAACGATTACGGCGCTCGTTTCATCTATGTTCGGGCCGCGGAGGAGACCAAACTTGCCCTTGACTTCCAGCGTTACCTGATAAGACCGGAGTTCCTGCGGCATAGCAATGAGTTAGCGCTCGAGGCCAACGAGGGCGGCCAGTTCTGGCTGACCGTGCAGGTGCCCCAGGGCACGCCGCCTGGGCGATATACGGGCGAGATTACTATCACTCCGATCGGCGGCGAGGAGAAGGCCACCAGGCTGCCGGTAGTGCTTACGGTTCCCGATATAGAGCTGTCTACGTCGGATGTCGCCTTTGGGACCTGGCGTGATATCAGTCCGCTAAGCGGCGAGAGGGGGCCGATCAACGTTCTGCCCGGCTCTGATGAGATCTATCTGGCGGACCAGCGGCGGCACGGGATGAACACCGTGGGCACCTACTGCATGGCCGAGCGCAAGGATAAGGAGGGCAACTTTCACGTGGCCTTCCCCGAGCTGGATGCTATGGTGCAGAACGTCCAGCGGGCGGGCCTGTGCCGCGATCATCCTCTGCTGTTGCATACGTGGCGTGAGGACATGGTGGGCGGCGAGTTCGGGCAGTTGGCCGGCGGCACCCAGGCAATTCTCGACATATACGGCCATGGAAAAGAGACGGGCTGGCCTGACTTGCTGTTCTACGTTCTGGACGAGCCCGGTGGCGGTGAGCGCGCCAAGCGGGTCATTGAGGTGATGAAAGATTACACGCCCGCTCGGCGCCGCGGCGTGCGAACAGTCACCGCCGGTCCGAATCCCAACCTGCAAGGCCATCTGTATGATGTGTGGATCGTGGGCGTGGGGACGAGCAACTGGGAGGAACTGTTCGCCCTGGCGGACAAGCACGGCTCGGAAGTGTGGATGTATGACTGCGGCTATACCGGTCGCAATTCGCTGCTGGAGCGGTTTTATGCGGGCCTGTTCACCTGGCGCACCGGAGTAAAAGGCAATATGGTCTGGTCCTACGGCTGGTATGTGCGCATCAACGATCAAGGACTGCCCGAATCCAAATTGGCCTGGGAGGCACGCCTCTCGGGCGTCAACGATTACCGTTACTTGCAGGCCCTGGAGGAAACATTGGCGGCAGCCACGACTTCGGGCCAGGGAAGAAGCCGGGCGGTGCGAGCGGCGCGGCGCTTTTTACAACGGCTGCGAGCACAGATTCCTGTGGATGTCTATATATATGAAAAAATGCCTGCGCAGCGAAGCGGGGAGCTGGTGCTTTTTAACCCCGCACCTGAGATTGAGCCCGAGGATTACGATCGAATACGCCAGGAGTGCGTCCGTCACATTCAAGATGTGCGGGCCTTGCTTCCAAAACCCTAACGTGTCGGCTGTTAGACCTTGGCAACTAAGGAGTGTGAAGACATATGAAATACGTAAAACTCGGCAATGCGGGTATGGAAGTGTCGCGACTGTGCCTGGGCTGTATGGACTTTGCCGTCCGGCTACCGGAGAAGGAGGCTCTCGGCGTAATAGACACCGCCCTGGAGCAAGGCATCAACTTTTTGGATACCGCTGATATGTACGGCAACGGCGAAGGCGAGAAGTTCTTGGGTCGGGTATTACAGGGCCGGCGCGAGCAAGTCATTATTGCTACAAAGTTTTTTAACCGGATGTACGACCGCCCCAATGGCATGGGCTGCTCGCGGGTGCACCTGATGAATGCCGTGGAAGACAGTCTGCGTCGTCTGCAAACTGACTATATTGACCTCTACCAGCTTCACCACCCTGACGTCAACACGCCCATAGAGGAAACTCTGGCCACGCTTGATACTCTCGTCCAGCAGGGCAAAGTCCGATACATTGGCGTCAGCAACCATTACGCCTGGCAGATGGCTCATATGCTCGGCGTTAGTGCGCTGCACAACTGGGAGCCGCTCGTGTCGGTGCAGTGTCAGTACAATATCCTGGACCGGGCGGTGGAGAACGAAATCGTGCCTTTCTGCCAGCGGTTCAACATCGCTATGATGCTCTACGGGCCGTTGTGTGGTGGGATCCTCACCGGTAAATATCGCCGTGGCCAGCCGCTGCCCGAAGACTCCCGCGCCGCCAAGTGGGACCCCGATTTCCAGATATTCTTGATGGACGAGGTCTTCAATATTATAGAGGAACTGGAGCAGATAGCCGGCCGCTACGACGTCAAAATAAACCAACTGGCCATCGCCTGGCTGCTTTCCAAGCCGTACGTAACCACGCCCATTATGGGCGGTAGCAAGCCCGAACACTTCACCCAGATATATGAGGCTATGGATGTGCAGATTGACGAGGCCGACCTGAGGCGGATTGACGAGATTTCCGAAGCCTACCGCTATCGCCCCTTCTTCAATCAACCTCACTCCGCCGGAGCGAGGGTCGCCCTGAATCGCTGGTAGGTAGTACGTGCTGAGGTGGTAGTAAAGCCGTAACGTGCTTCCACCCTAAACTGGTAAGTCACTACCGCCTGCCCGCTACCTCACCCACGCGATTCTGGGCAGAGCTTCCCAGATAACCTTGTGCCCGAAGGTCTCGGCGACGAAGCGCAAGGGGACCAGCAGCTCGCGACCCCCGAAGCGTGGCGCTACCGCCATCCTTACTGGCTGGCCATCGCGGACCGCCTCATTCGAGCCGGCAGACAGGACTAAGGCGTGAGTATCCGATGCAATCACTAGTTGTTGCCTGTCCGGATGCCACATGCTCTGAAGCCCGAGCAGGCGGACGAGGTCGTAGCTGCCTACGAGTAGTCGCCCGCTGACTTTCTTTATCTTACCGGGGACGTAGCTGTTCCCTACGATGACCGCTGGCCCGGGCCGAAGCTTAGCACGCTCTGCCGGCCTGCGAACGGCCGTCCAAGCCGGTAGTATCTCTATCGTGATAGGATCGGTGGCCAACTCGAAACGGGAGGTGGCCGATTCTGGCTGGGCGCAAGTCCGGTGCGTATAGCGCTCATCTTCTCCGCGCGTTATCACGGAATCCCTATCAAATGTCTTCACGGAGGCTACGGGGATCAAGGTATACGTCCCCTTGGGCAAGGGCTGAAGGTATTCGACCGTGTCCTCCACGGTTTCGATAATTTCCTCGCCTGGTTTCAGCTCTGCCACAGGCACGACGAAGACCGGCTGTCCGTCCACTAGCGCACTGTAGTCGGCGGGCGGGGGCGGCGGGGTGTCAACAAGCCCCGCGGGAATCACGCGGTAGCCTCGTTCATCCCGGAGGCGGGCCCCGCATACGCTCGCCACGTGAGCGGTTTCCGTGCCTCCATTGCCCAGGGTAAAGGTTAGCGGGATATCCTCGTCGGGCTGAAACCGCAGCGAGGCGGGGGCGCTGACGGTCAGAGTCAAGCCGTCGCGGGTAGCCGGGGCGCCTTGCCATTCGTCGGGAGCCCCGCTAGTTCTGTCCTCTTGTTGGGAGACTTGCGCTACCACCAATCCTGCCAGCACTATCAGTCCCACCAAGGTTATCTGCCATCTTGCGTTCATGTTGTTTGCTCCTCCCTTAGTTGTTGTGAATGCGTATCATAGCCCGGCAATCCTCGCAGAAATGGCCGTCTCGCTTCCAATTGTTTGCGTACCGATACATTACGCAGGTATCGTCATCACAGTGGCCGTTGTAGGGCCCATTAATGCCCACTGCATGCCCCATTTCGTGGGTGGCGACGTGACGCACCACTTGATCCTCGTCCGCTTCATCAGCAGCGGGGACGGGCACTTCATTGTCCATAGGGAGTTCAACGAGTCCGTCGTTGTCTATGTCCATGGGACTCAGCTCGCCTGCAAGCCAGTCCCAGCTTCCGTCGGACGGGAGAGGATGGTCACCGTCCAGGAACTCATCTGTGTTGTCCATAGGTGGCGTGGCGTTGCCGTCCGCCTCATTGTAACCCGGATCCTCATCAACCTCGCCATTGTCGTTGCAGTCCTCCACGCGCTCGGGGTTAACCGGATCAAGCACCCCATTGGGGGCTCCTGTCCACATGCCAGGTGCGGTCCACGTCATGTGATCATCGTGCGGCGTGTCATAGAAATAGTGTGTTACCGCTGGGTAGTATACCTGGCACGGGTACCCATACGCATACGTAGTGGCGGTTCCAATGCCGCTTTCCCCCAGGGTGTCAAACGACCAGTTGCGAACACCATTGCCAAACGGCTCACCGACGCGGTATATGTTTCCCCCACTCGTGTGGTTCAGATGCACCACCAAGACGTCAATGTTTCTCTCGCCAGCACTGTAGGCTATCTCATGAACCTTTATCTCGGCCTCCTCAAAGGCCTCGCCATAGGCGAAGTCTGGCTCAAACTCTTGGCCGAAGTTATGCCCCCGGACAAAGAAATCCTTTTCGTATGGATTCAGTCGCTCTTCGCTGGAAACCGAGCCATCCTCGTTTATGTCCACGCCACGGTATTCTTCGTAACGTGTTAGTCCATCCCCGTTATGTTGGTTGTCGAGGCTGGTGTCATTGTCATCACCCTCGTTGCCCGTATTGTACGTCCAGGCATCCGCAATATGGTTGTCGTCATCATCCCGCGGCACGTCCACATAAGTGCCTTCTTCGCCCACCACATGAGCGTACTTTGTAACATCTGTATCCTCTTCGCGCACCTGCGCCCGTATCTGGCCTCAACTGCCATAGTCGTAAGACTTCACTATCACTGTCGCCGAGTTGACTGCCATAAATTGCTGCTCTTCATCAACCGTATAAGCATCTTCGTTATAAGGGCCCGCGATTAGGAAGCCATCTTGAGGGTTTTCAAACTGCAAGTCCTTACCGGTCTCGTTTCCGGCGTTCGTGCAATAGCCCAGTTTGGACGAGACACCCCACAGACTGAATATCATGAAGCCATTCACCCCGGTGGGCTTGACCCTGGCGGTAATCTCCACCGTCCCGTCTTTGGTCGGTATCCAATCGCTGTCGCACTTTTCAATCTCCGCGTCCCAGGCGGTCACATAGATAGTATCCGTTACCGGGTCGTCGTCCCGAGTGCCACCGCCCGGCGGGTCCTTCTCAGCGGGCAGGTCGTCAACGGTGACTTTTATCCAAATATCATTCGCTTGATCCGAAGGCGTATCCGGTGCTTGCCACACCACATCGCTTCCCGTATTACCATTGGGAAAACTGCCCCGTGATGCTGACCAGGTGATGTTGTCTTCAGGAATAGTATCGGGGTACTGGTTTCCGTCCAGTGAGTCCATATCCATGGATGCGCAGCGGGCGTCTACCGGCGTCCCTACATATATCTTAGCCCCACCATCGGGTGTGTAAAGGTCCGCGAAGATGGCGGGGCTTGGGCTCCAATCGGCCGCCTTAGCCTCCGGCAGACTGAGCCCGGCCAGGAGGATTAATCCTGTGGATACTACCAATCCAAACCGTCCTGCACTCTTCATTGTCCTGCCCCGTCATTGCGACTCACTATGTTGGCAGGCTATCCACAAATCGTAGGTATATTCATAGGGGTAGCTTGTAGTGGTGTACTAATAGACGCCTGAGGCTGGTTAAAGGTTCCCTTTCTGCTTATGCTTGTGAGGGCCAGGCGGGGTTAGGCCACCGCCGGCTGGGACCGGCCCCGGGTAGTACTGTGCTGGACGCTGAAATCGAGACCAATTACTTCGTTCCTTGAGCGACTTGCGGGTCGTACGCCGCCAGCAATCGGCCTGCCTCCTGGCCGAGTTGGTCGGCGACGTATTCTACTACCTCCCGGCCCAGTTCAGGCGAAGACTCCAACGCCGTCTCATCGCACCAGGTGAACAACCCCGTGTCGGGGTCAGGGCAGCGATCCATCTTCACTAAATCGGGATACAGGGCCCAGAAGATAGACGTCTCCCACTTGCCGGCGTGGTCAGCCCCCACCTCCACCTCGCCCGACACTTCCGGTTCGTACAGGGCCCAGACCTTCACCGGGCTATCACACATATATTGGGTGGCGGCATTATTGACGGCCTGTGCCTGCTGACCGGGATAGTGGCCGGTGAGGGCAACGATTACCTTGAACCCCGCGTACTCAACTTCGCGGAACATTGAAAGCAGCAAGTTGATGAGCAAGCCCTCATGGATGTAGACGCTGCCGGGGGGCTGCTTGGCTGCCGGCCACTCGCTGTCGTCGCCGCGCCGATAGTCTTCGGCCCACCAGCCGTGCGTCCCCCAATGCAGCGGTGGCAATACAATGCCCCCGTGCTTCTGGGCCGCCCGCACGCAGAGGCCATGGGCCTTCATCGCATCCTGCCCAAACGGCAGATGGGCACCATGGCGCTCCAGGGTGCCCAGCGGCATATAGCACACCGGACACTGGGCCACCGCCACCTCAAACTCTTTAGGAAATAGATACTCCCAGCGAACTTCGGGGGTCTCGTTAGGCATCTTTCCCATCTCACTTTCTGAAGATACGGACAGACCATCCGGCCTCAGAGCAGCACCCCGCTGTTGGAGAGCACCTCGTCCTGAAGTTCTTCCAACAGGCCCAAATCATAGGCCAAATCCAGAACTGTATAGCGCCCTCGGATGTAGCGGGCATATCTGAAAGCATTGATCAGTTCATCGGGTGCAACGTCAAGTTGTTTGATAGTAGTAGGTACACCCGCTGCCCGCAACAGCCGTCTGGCCTCAGTTGAGGGAGTAAGAAGTGGGTCTAATTGCGCCCAGAAAGCGCCGGAGTCCTCTGTAATAACTTCCAACCGCCGGTATAGCCCTTCATCATTGCCATGCTTCTCGGCAGCCACCGTGGCCAAACTGACGGTAGGGCCGCGACCGATAAGTGGTGCAAAATGCCCAACAACGACGGCGCTAATTTCGTCACCGTCCGGCCGATTGGCTATGACCTGATCCACATCAGCCTCATCTAAGCAGAGCCGTAGTCTCTCGTACAGAGTAAAGCAGACCAGGTCGCCGACCGCGACCTGACAGCCGTGCAAAGCCTGCTGGCGGCCGCGGGCGGGGGCGGTCATATCCCAGTAGTGAGAAATCAGATGGCCGCCGCCGGAGCCTGGTGAGGAGGTCTGGGCCATAGTTATGGACATCCCCGCGAGTATCAGTCCGGCGGTCAGCACAGCGATGGCCTCAGGGTCCGCCTGACCAATCTGGGCGACGTGGTCACGGCAGTCTTCATCGGCCTCGGCGATTACCGACACCGGCACCTGGCAAAAGTACGTGCCCACCAGTAGTGACGACATCTGCCAGTCGGCGCTGCTCAATGACCGGGATATCAGGTCGCCGACTCCAGCGGCAATCATTATTGACGGTGCCGCCGCCAGGATCTCCAGATCGGCTACAATAGCTACCGGCGGCTGGGCCGGCAGTGCCTGCTTAATACCTCCTGACAGCACCGCTGCCAATGCCGAGGAATAGCCTGTCATTGACGGGGCCGTGGCAACGGCTACATAGGGGATATGCAAACGAGTCGCGGCCAGCTTCACTATATCGTTAATGGTGCCGCTACCCACGGCAATCAGATGATCTGTGCCGCTGGCCTGCCGGCGGACTTCTTCTGCGGCTTCGTCGGTGGCCTCTAAGTGCTGTTGTTCCGCCGTCGGCGGCAACACCAGCGTATCCACACTTCGGCCATCCTGCTCAATAACTGACCTGACCTGGCCCCCGGCGACCTCATAGGTGGTTGGGTCTGCTACCAGTAGGCACTGTCCGGCTAGACCTAAGCGAGCCAGAACTTCCGGCACCTGCTCAATTGCTCCCTGCTCTACTAATACCTGCCGGATAGGCACAGCATGCGTGCGGCCACACGTGCAGGGCTGCTCAGTGCCCAGAAGCCGCTGGATGGACTGCTGCAATTGCGCCAGACTGGGATTAGTCAATGGTTATCTTGTCCCCCGACACATAGGGGCACTTGATAAAGATAATGCGCGTGTCCTCGTCTGAGTCATTGATGATGTTGTGGGCTTCACCCGGCTCCAGCCGAAACACGTCGCCGGGAATGACCCGATATTCGGTCTCATCCACCACCATTAAGGGCGCACCGCTCTCAAAGTAGAAAGTCTCTTCCACTTGCTCGTGTTTATGAGCGCCTAACTCCTGACCAGGCTGCAAGACGATCACGCCCCATTCAAACCTCGGGCCGCGCAGCAAGTACTTCGGGCCATGGTCGCCGAAGCGGAATTCGCATTCGCGCTCATTGACTTTTTCCATTGCGTTAACCTTCTTTGTGTGTCTACTGAATCTTAGGAGGGACATTATTGTCCCGATGAAATCGCGGCAAGGATGCCGCTCCTACGTGGTCTACTTATAACATCTCCCGGAGTAACTCGCGCAGATTGCCCTCAGTTACTGGTCGAGGATTATGCTTGGCAGAGCCCGATTTCATGGCCGCGGCAATGATGCTGTCAAAATCATCCTCGGTAGCCCCTAACTCACTCAGAGAGGCGCTGGCTTCCAATTCATCGCATAGTTCACTCACCCACCGATGCAGCGCCTCAGCCGCCTCCGCATCGCCACTGTTCTTGCTGATTCCCAACACACGCGCCGCCGTGGCATACCTGGCCTGACTGACTTCTATGTTGAACTTTATAACATACGGCAGCAGTATGGCACAGGCTTGGCCATGGGGCAACTGGTACGCGTAGCCGATCGGATGAGCCAACCCATGTACCAAACCGAGCCCTGCGCTGGCCAAAGCCATACCTGCCAGCACGCTGCCCAGGCTCATATTCTCGCGAGCGGTTAGGTCATCGCCCTGATGATAAGCCTGGCGAAGCGACGAGCCTATGCGCGCAATAGCCTCCAGAGCCCAGGTGTCGGTTATGAAATTGGCCCCGATTGAGGTATAGGCCTCCAGCGCCTGAGTGAAGGCGTCCAGACCTGCATCAGCAGTAGGCCGCGGCGGCAAGGTCAGGGTCAGTTCGGGGTCGAGCAGGGCTATCTTGGCCACCAGCCGGTCATCGCGGATGCTGGCCTTGATACCTCGGTCCGGATCAGTGAGCACTAAAACAGGGGTCACCTCAGAACCGGTTCCTGAGGTGGTAGGAGCAGCAATGATGGGTAGGGCTGCGGCGGAAAGTGGCCGCCCGCAATGGTGTTGTGCGACACTACCTGGCTCGTTGGCCAAACCGGCGATGGCCTTGCCCACATCCATAACACTGCCCCCGCCGATAGTAATCACCAGGTCGCACTGGTTTTCTCGCAATACCTGACGCCCGCGTTCCACAGTGCTCAGTGTCGGCTCGGGCTCGACCCCCTCAAAAACAGTGACCCTAAAGTTGGTCGCCTGCAGGCTATCTACTATCTCATCCAGCCGCCCGGAGCGGCGCAGCGAGCCGCGACCCGTCACCAGGAGGGCCTGAACTCCCAATTCTTTGGCATATGCGGACAAATCAGAAATCGCACCACTGCCGTACACAATACGCGGCATCGGCGCTAATTCGAAATTCTCAATGTCAACCATAGGCTAACCTCCTATGTCGAACTGCAATGTACGATTCAGGCGACAGCGATGAAATACCTTCTTGTGATGGACTCCTATTACTTGACCATAGATGCTTGACTTGACAGTTGCAGTATGGTATATTATATAAGGTAGCCGAGGTGGTGGAATTGGCAGACACGCTAGCTTGAGGGGCTAGTGGCCGCAAGGCTCGTGCGGGTTCGAATCCCGCCCTCGGCACCAAATTTAGGCAAGGCGGGCGGTTAGCTCAGGTGGGAGAGCGCTACCTTCACACGGTAGAGGCCGCAGGTTCAAGTCCTGCACCGCCCACCACTTGACGGCGGGAACAACGACAGGTTCAACGACAGGAACGTCAGACAACAATAGACAACGACAGGGATGGCAATATGCAGTGGTTCGTAGCTGTCGTTGCTGCCGTTACCAATAGCTTGACAATGCGGGAATAGCTCAGATGGTAGAGCATCAGCTTCCCAAGCTGAGGGTCGGGGGTTCGAATCCCCTTTCCCGCTCCAAGGAATAATACAGTAGGAGGGCCATCCCTGGCCCGATTATCTGGTGGCACAGGCATCCTGCCTGTGTATCTGCACAGTTTTCACGGGCTGGAAGCCCGTGCCACTGGCAATCGCGGCAAGGATGCCGCTCCTACGGGTGATAGAACCAAAAGCGGAAGTAGCTCAGTTGGTAGAGCGTCTGCTTGCCAAGCAGAAGGTCGGGAGTTCGACTCTCCTCTTCCGCTCCAGTATTCGGGGCGGGTCGGTTGCGACTGGCTCGCCCTCAGATGTTATTATTGGAGGCGGCGTAGCCAAGTGGTTAAGGCAGCGGTCTGCAAAACCGCTATTCGCCGGTTCGATTCCGGCCGCCGCCTCCAATCAACTAAGTAACGCTGGGGGTGATAGTGGTGGTACTGCGCAAGGTCGCGACCCGGACTTCGGTAGCCATTGTGCTGGGCCTGGTCGTGGTGGCAGCCGGCGGGTTCTACCTTTACGGCCGTACGGTCAACAGGCCCGGGGGCCGATCTGATTCCTCTATCGCCGCGCAAGCCGATGAGACATATCGCCAGATGGATATCGAGCCAACTGTGGCGTCCGACGTCCCCATAGACCTACAGACCAGCGAGACCTACCACCAGGCGGGTATCGAAGGAAGTCCAGTGTTCCCACGAGGCACGCCAGAGAAGCTGGATTACTTCCCAGAGAGGTTGGGTTGCGGCTGGCGCCCGTTCAGGTGGCTTCCGCCTCCGGACAGCGTCCTGGCGCAGGCGACCTCTCAGCCGCCTGTACCTCTCTTTGCCGAATCGTTTGAGGCAGTGGCCACGTCAGCCATTGCTCCGAAATGGCTCCCTGACAGGTTCAACGACGCTCTGTATCTGGAGAAAGGCGAGGGGGCCTACCGGGCCCAAACGGCTCATTTGTGCAAGGTGTACGACCGCGAAGGTGCTCATGTGGTGCTGAAAGGGTTCGTCGGCATGCTGATAGTAATGATTCGCCCCGCACCGGTGGAGTTGGGGCCCGAAGTGCAGGCAATTCTGCAGGAGGCCACCGACCTGCCAGACGAGCCGTACGATCCGGACGACACAGACCCGGCGATCTACCCATACAGCGACAGCGAAGATGGTGCCCCCGCGTGCATTGACCCGCTGTTTGCTCCAATTCGCGATGCAGTGCTGACCCCGGCTGCGCAACCGAGGAGTGAAAAGGATTGGCAGCGTCGAATCAAGCATATGCGCATGATCTACGGAGGGGTGGGAATCACTTATCCGACCAAGGGCCCGATCCACGATCCCGGCCTTGGCGTACCAGGCAAAGTGCATCACGAGGTATCGCTGTGGACGAACGGGCGCGTCCTTATTCTGAGAGTTTATTCAGCACTCCCAGACGCAGACCGTACAGAGTTGTATAGGGCCCTTCAACCAACCTTGGAGGTGCCAACGGAGGGCTCCCTACCCGGACATATCGCCAAAGTAACTACGAGGAACGAGTGGACGGATGCGGAGGGATGCTTGGTTCCCACTCAGCAGCAGGCCACTCACCAACGCTTCTATCTTCTCAATGAGAGTGGTACAGGGCACAGCGCCCGGATTGAGATAGGAGGCAAGTCTGAGCAGCTTGAGATAGCGGCATGGTTCACCATGGCCGACATCGCGATATCCCGAATTGCCAACCATCATTATGCTTTCCGTCAGATTAAAGGCCGGATAAAGAACGCCGAGTCCCGCAGCAAAGCCCTGGAATGGGTGAAGGAACGACGGGATCGGTGTCTGGCAGCACTGAGGCGCTTGGAGGAAAGCACCTGCCCAAGGACCTTGGAGCCGACTCGTGAGAAAGTGTTGTCGCTCCTACAGGTAGCCGAGGACATCTGGGATATTGCCTGGACACACTGGCAGTCTGCGCTGCAACAGCCGGAAGATGCCGCAGTGGACTATGACGATGTAGTGGCCACAATTGAAGAGGAGATTGCTGAGAAAGACTTACCAAGTCTTGCTTGGGGGTTCGCGTTTGATGCTATTAAGGAGGCCCAACAGGAGCTGGGGATAGAAGTAATGGAGTGGTGGTAATCTGTGCCCACTGCTTCTGCTGACCAATCAAGGCAGGTAATTCTCTCATATGCGGCGAACTATAATAGCAGCGCCGCATTTTTATTTGCATAGGCAGGGTCAACTATGAAAGGCATATCACCGCGTATTCACCGGATAGCCAAGGCTGCGCCGATATTCATCGTGGCCGGGGCGGTGGGTTTGTTTGCAGTAATGTACAGCATTGACCTGATGCGGCCGGGGGGCCCACCTCACTTTTTTAAGTCTCTACTGGAGGCTGATCCGGGCACGGCTCGCTATACTCTCACTTCCATCGCCAGCACGCTGGGCACTTTGGTAGCCATTACCATAACGCTGGTACTAATCGTAGTTGAGATGACCGCCAGTCGTTATACTCCCAAGCTCATTGACCTGTTTGTAGAAGCCAAAGTCAATCTGTTACTGTTGGCGGTTTTCATATTCACCATCATCTACTGTTTCTATGTGGCCCATACAATAAAGCCGGAATTTGCTCCGTGCACGGGCATATTAGTGTGCCTGGTGCTGATGACGGTGTGTCTGGTGTCATTGATTCCCTACGTATTTTTCGTATTTGATTTTCTGGAGCCTAATAACATCATCAGCAAAATAAAGTCTCGGGCCCTGGACTGTCTGAGGCAGAACGGGCCACGGAGCAGTTCAGTGCCGAAGATCAAACTGCGGTTCAGTCAGAGCCTGGAGCAGATTACCGATATTGCTAAAGGCTCCCTGCGTGTAAATGATAGCAGCGTAGTGCTCGGCAGTGTCTGGGCCTTGCAGGACATCTCCGCCCACTATTGGCAGGACAAGTCCCAGCGGCCTCCCGATTGGTTTGAAGTAGAGGACGGCATTTTCTTAGGCCCGTCTCACGAGTATGTGAGCCGCATTGAGCAGGAGCAAAACTGGGTAGAGGTCAAGGTGTTACGCGAATTGCAGACTATATTCAATTCAGCTCTGGAAGCGTCTCCGGAGGTGGCCACTGCTGTGGCCGTAAGTGCCCGGCATATCGGGGAGAAGGCTCTGGGCAGTGGGGACGAAGCGGTGACACACTTAGTGGTGAAGTATTTTAACACTTTTATGCGCGAGGCGATAAACGCCAGGCAGAAGCATATTATCTACAACCTATTGCACGAGTATCGGCTCCTGGCCGAGCAGTTCATAGTCCCCTGGCCGGAACTGGCTGTGCGTATTAGTCATCATTTATGTTATTATGCCCGGGTAGCTGAGCAACAGGGATTGCAGTTCATTGCCGAGACAGTAGCCTACGACTTGAAGGTTCTCAACCAGGTGGCCTGCCAGCAGCAGTGCCGACGAGCCTCTGACCTGCTGGAGGTCTTCCTGTCGCTGGCCGAGTTCCTGAGCAGCAGAGGTTACCAACGGCCCCTGGCGGGAGTCTATAAAATGTGGCTGGCCTTGGGCGCCTTCTATGTGTCGGAAGAGGCAGATTCGTTGAATGAGCAGGTCCAAGCAGCCCTAAGAGAGGTCGAGGCGGATACGTTGACCCGCTTGGGCAAGGAACTTCTGAGCGTGACTGTTCCCGAGTTCTGGGAGATTACTGACCGGGGGATAAACTTTGATTATATTATGCCGCAGCTTCGCCCATACCTACAGAAGTTGTTGCAGCAGTTACAGGTGCCCCATAGTGCTGATGGTTAATTAGGATGAGAGCGAGACGAGAGACGACAGAGAAAATGCGAGGGTTGGTGCTGGTAGGGCCTTACCATATCGAGCTTCAGGAGGTAGATATTCCGACAATTGAAGCCGACGAAATCCTGGTCAAGGTTGGCGCCTGCGGCACCTGTGCTACCGATATCAAAATCTATAAGGGCCAGCCGCTTTATTGGGTTGACCAAAAGCCTTCGCCTGTGTTCGGACATGAGGTCACTGGGACTGTCCAGGATAAGGGGAGTGAAGTTACTAATGTGGACATCGGCGACCGCGTTCTACTGCGCATAACTTTGGGGGGCTACGCCGAGTACTGCAAGACCAAAGCGCAGAACGCAGTGTGCCTGCCGGATAACGTCGCTTTCGAGTATGGCATTATCGGGCAACTTATGCCCATCGGCATTTCGGGGGTTACGAAGGTGATGCGGGAGGGTGATAATCTCTTGGTAGTCGGGGCGGGGCCGGCAGGCTTGGTATCCATTGGAGTAGCGAAGGCTCTTGGTGCCGAGCAGGTGGTCGTGACCGATTTGCACGCAAAGAAACTGGAACGAGCAATCCAGGTAGGCGCTGACCACACGTTAGTCGCCACGGAGACGGTGATAGAGGATCTGCAAGCCCTTAATATCCCGTTTGATGCCGTAATCGAGTGTGTGGGTCACGAACCGGCCTTCAGACAGGCGGAGCAAGCGGTGAAGCCAGGCGGTACAATTATCCTGTTCGGTACTCACCTTCAGCCCGTGGAGCTTGACCTGGCAATGTGGGAGAGTCGCTCGCTGAGCTTGGTAGTGGCTCGTGAGCAGCCCCACGAGACGCCTGCTTTATTGAGAAAGACTATTGAACTGATGGCGAGCGGGGCAGTTAATCCCCAGGATTACATATCTCATGTCATATCCTTGGAGCGGGCCCAAGATGCCTTTGACCTTCTCATAAACCAGCCCGAGGAATGTGCGAAGATTGCCATTGTGCCGTAGGGAGCAGCATAGAAGGGGAGACAGATTACGAAGATTGCTTTGAGTACGCAAGTATGTCGGGATTGGGACCTGGAGGATTCATTGCGAGCGGCCGCCGAGATTGGATATGATGGCATCGAGTTACTGATATGGGAGCCGAATACCACCCTCGAGAAGCTGCAACCCACTCTCGCCCAGATGAAGAACCTGGCCGGGACAATAGGGATTGAGATTCCAGTGGTTACCGTGGCCGAGCCGATTACTCGGTTCGCCACGGACCCTGAGTATTGGGAGGGGGTCTTGGGGGTTGCGGTGAGTCTCGGTGCCGAAGTTGTCAAGTCACCGTTGGCTCCGCCGCCGTCAAGAGATGCGGCCGACGAGGATTTTAAGCGGGTGGCGGCGGCGGCCCGGCAGTGTGGGGATGTGGCCGCTCGCCAGGGGTTGAAGCTGGCCTGTGAGACCCACCTGGGAATGGTTTCTGATACCGTTGCGGGAACAGTTCGTTTGCTCCAGGAGATAGACTCTGATGATGTGTACTTGACGCTTGATATTTGCAATGTGTATACCAGTGGCGATGACCCACTGGACGCGGTGAAAATCCTGGGCGGACGCACTGCTCTGCTGCATGTCAAGGATGGACGACGACTTGCTGGTGGTGACTGCACTTGGCATCCGTTAGGTCTCGGGACAGTTGACTTGCCAGCGGTGCTGGCTTTGCTTGATAAGCAGGGCTATGGTGGCTGGGCCTCCATAGAATGCCTGATATATGTGGATAAGTACGTCCATCTGGACGAGCCCAATACCAGAGAGCCAAAGATTGTCGCCACCTATGACCTGCGGGCCTTGCGTAGTATTATGGACAGTACGGCATAGTTATGATAATATGAGGTAAGTGCCGGGGTGGCGGAATTGGCAGACGCATGGGACTTAAAATCCTAGGGGCCTAGCGGCTCGTGCGGGTTCGAGTCCCGCCCCCGGCACCACTACTTTTGACTCTCACACAGCCACTTCTTGCGGCGTTTAATCTAAGAGGAGGAATATACATGGAAAACCAGATAGGTTGTTTCAACCGACCGTGGAGTCAGTGGGATTATGAGGTTGCCCTGGCGGGTATACAAGCTGCGGGCTACGACCATACTGGCTTTATGTATCAGCAAGACGACCAATTAGTCACCGCCGATTTATCAGCTGAAGAGATTGTGCAACTCAAGCAGGCTGTAGAAAAGCACAGCTTGCGGCCCGTCACTGTACTCGCTGATCCTCCCCTTGACCTTCCCCTGGACCAGGCAGTCGAGCAATTCTGCCGGCTTGTAGATAATACTCATTTGCTGGGCGCTAACTACGTGCTTACCTGTGGCACTACCAACGAGGAACAATATGAAACATACTACCAGGTAATGGCGGCGTGTTGCGACTATGCGGCCCAGCAGGAAGTTATGCTTACTCTGAAGCCTCACGGGGGGATAAGTGCTACCGCCCGCGACTGTCTGGCTGCGGTCCATCAGATAGATCATCCCAACTTCGCCATCTATTATGACCCGGGCAACGTCCATTACTATACTGGCCAGGATGCGGCCCAGGATGTCGGCCTCATAGCTGACTATGTTGCAGGCATCTGCGTTAAGGATTGCACCGGCCGCCAAGATGAGGTAATGATTACCCCCGGTGAAGGGGAAGTGGATTTCGTATCAGTTTTTGAAACGCTTGGCGCTGCCGGCTTTGCGGGCCCGGTGACCGTGGAATGTTTGGGAGGTCAGACGCCGCAACAGGTCAATGCCGCCGCCGAGCAGACTTATGAGTTCGTGGCTGAATTGCTGTCCTGACCGAGTGGTAATATCAGACGATGTACGGGAGTCTCAACGCAAACAGGTGAGGCGCAACACTGATTCAGCAAGCTGGCTATCGTAGGCAGGGACAAGTCAAATGCGAATCAATCGTGAAAGTCCTCCTGCAAATGTTATTGCCCGCGAGTGGGACGATGTGACCGACGTGGAGTATGTCGCGGGCGGTGGTCAAAAGAGCGTATACCGTGCCGTCGTGAACGGCCGAGATGCCGCTCTCAAACTGGTACGGGTGCCACACGACGAAGAAGAAGGCCCCGACCCAGAAGACGTGTTGGCCTACTGGCGGAGAGAAATCCGCGTGCTCTCCACCTGCCAGGCAGATACGCTAGTGCGCCTCGTGGATTGGGCTCCAAGGGCCATTGTACATGACAACCAGCTCTACGTGGCTTACGCAGAGGAATTCATAGACGGTCCAAGTATGGCGGAAATGGATCTGCCTATGGCACCATCGGAGGTCGTCAAATTGGGGATAGACATTTGCAGCGCACTGTCCGCTCTGCACGAGAAGGATTATCAGCACCGAGACGTAAAACCGGGGAACATTGTCTACGACCAACGGTACGTGCTGATAGATCCTGGAATAGCTTATTCCCGTGAGGAATCGAACATAACCGACACCGGTTGTATGCCCCCGGGCACCAGCGGTTTCCGATCCCCTGAGCAGTGCGATTACTGGAGTCGGTATGACGATTTCGACGGCCGAGCCGATCTCTTCTCGTTGGGCATCGTCCTAGCCATCGGTTTTGCGGGCTACCATCCATACGAGGCCATCGCCGGACCACACGCCACCGGGCGTAGCCTCCAGGCAGCGATCATTCGCGTGGAGTGGGACCCGTCTTGCTGTCCGGACTTGCCCGCCCCCACTGTCCCCATTCTGTCTCGTCTGTTACGTCGCCACGCTCACCAGCGCTACCGGACGACGGACCAGCTGTCCACTGCGCTTGAAGGAATACTTAGGGAGGTCTGATCCGACATGACACTCGTACTTGCCCAAGACGGCTACGGGCCCGGCAGGAAGCTCGATGCCGGTCTGGAAGCACAAGTGTTAGATGGTTGCGTCCTGTCGCCACATTATCGCCAGCCACTAAGGAATGACTGGAAAGAGCTTATTCAGACATTTAAAGACGCAGGACTTGCCCTGTTTGACCCCGAGACACAGTTGCTCGGGATTCCAAAGGACCGGATGGGTAGGCTTCGCGAATGGCCGTATTGGAAACAGATGCTCGACGAGGATGCGCTGACAAATCCTTTGGCGTATGCCCAATCGACCCAAGCCCTCCTGACGCAGCAGCGAGACATGGGCTTCAGCACGGTGGTCGCGTCCGGCCCTCTTATCTCTGGGTGGCGCGATTATGAAGCTGCCCTGCTCGATGCAGCAATAGATGCAGCGGCTCAGTGGAAAAAGAGTCATGGCGCAGAGACATTCGTTTATGTTGGCGTTGCGATAACGTCGGGTACTCTTAGACAGATGAGTTTCTCGGCGCCCGCGCAACCGGAGGTAGACGCAGGACTGGCGTCTTGGCTTGACAGAATCACCAGGCCCAGCAGGACCACCAAGCGTCGACTGGATGGCTTCTATTTGATGGTGGATTGGGATGACCCGCGGTATGAACTACCACGCGACGAGAGAGTGCTTGCGAACTTAATGTATGTGATATACACGCTCTCTGTGTCAAACGATATGCCTGTCACCTTGGGCTACACCGGGCTCTGGTCCGTGCTGGCGATGGCTGCGGGGGCCCACGCGGTCGCCACGGGATGGCACGTGGGCCTGCGGCGATTGGCTACCGAGAAGTATCGGCGGCACTATCCCGATGGCAGTCACCCCCAAGCGCCCAGTAGAAGGATGTGGCTCCAAGAACCTTTGTGCGAACTGACCCAGACCGAACTCAATAGCCTTGACGTCAAGCGAATGCCTCCGCCACCATCGGACGTAAGTGACACTGTCGCTGCTGCTATGTCGGGACGGATAGATGCCATCAGTCATCTGAGCGATCCGACGGCAGAGGTCCTGCACAATTGGCATGAGTTGCGCGCTCTGGCACAGGAGCGGAAGCTAGGTGTTGGCCCAATAAGAGACAGACTGGCGGCATTGTCTGACTACATAGACGAGGCTCAGAGGTTCGCCGAGGACAACTTATTGCCTTACGGAGCACCGAGGGGGCGCTTCATGCACTTGCAGAAGTGGCGCGAGGCGCTCGATCTTTTCCGTGCTATAGCTCCCGATTTAAACACCGTTGACAATGGCACTGGCAGCGGAACCGAGAGCACATAGGCGCCAATTCGCTGACCGCCTATACGACCGCTGCCAGACAACAACACGCATGTCACTTTCGGTAGCGAAGATCAGGCTCATGTTGCGACTTGAAATGGACTCAATTATCCTGGCTTCTGTATCAGGACGGACGGGCGGCGGCATGACCAAAGTGGCCCGATCTGCGCACATCTTATGCGCAGATAACTGGTATATTGCCCTACGCCAGTTATTCAGCTTTAGCTCGAAAGTTGAGAGACAGAACTCTGGCAGCGACTGGGCGGGATTAATGCAGTAGTGGCCGGGTGATATCCTTTCAAGCCAACTATAGTCCGTCAGAATGCTCAAGTGTCGCTTGATTGTATCAGGCTCGTATCCGACGGCCTCCCAAACGGCTGTCCAGTGGCATTCATGAAGGTTCCTCACGACCAGATATGAGCGGGCAGCGACCAGAGAATGGAAGGCTTGGAGTTTGGCCAAAGTATCGTCAGTAGCGTCAGTTGGGTCCTTCCAGTCTATCTGAACGAAATCAGGGCGTCGAAAAGGACCACCAACCTCCGGGACAACGAGGGATATCGGGTAAGGCTTGCGCATACGGTAGTGCATTGGCAGGGACTGTTCAAACAATGCAGCAAGCTCCCTTTCAGTCATCGGTGATCAGCCCTCCTCGGCGGTGTATGCACGGCACGGTTGACACAAGTATACCCTCCGCAACCGTATTTGACAAGATGTAGCCTCGCGCGTGGCGAGGAATACTATTATGGAAGCCAAACTGAGGCCTTGGCCTGACCCGCGAGATGGAGTTGTGAATGTGGCTCATACCCGTCAGATTGCAAGTGACCCATGCCACCCGCACGAGGGCTGGTGGACCGAGCAGCGCCGCGAATCGGTGGGGGCTATAGCAGGCGCAGTACTAACCCTGATAGTGGCTAAGCTGCTGAATCCTGAGCCCAGCGGCTATGGTACCCACGAGCATTTGTTCCTGCTACCGTGTATCTTCAAACTGCTGACTGGTCTGCCTTGTCCTTTCTGCGGGATGACAACTTCGTTTGCACTCATGGCGGACGGTGCAGTTAGGGCGGCGTTGGGAGCCCATATTCTGGGCCCGCCGGCGTATCTGGCCACTTGGGCCATACTACCCGCCGCGTTGGCGGGACTGGTGGGCAATAGGCCGCCCCTGCCCCGGTGGCTGTTCTCCCAGCGGGCCGGACGTATCCTGTTAGTGGTGGTGTTAGTGGGCTGGGTATTCAACCTGGTTCGGTTCTTGGGGGGATTCTAACCAGTCGCGGCACTTGACAACGGCGCGCATATGGGTATAATAACTGGGTTGTAGTTATGTCATAGTAGTTGGCGCGCCAATGTTCCAGTACAACAGTGGAGACAAATGGTGAACCGAGAGATATGCGTTTTGAAGTTTGGTGGCCGGACTTTACAGGGTCGGCAGCGATTTGGCCCCGATGAAAAGCGGCTGCTGGAAGAATGTCAGCAGGCCGAGAAGGTCAATGACATTTACCGGCTACTGGCCCAACGGCGCAACGTCGCCCGCGCCCAACGGCTCAGAGACGTAGCTACTGACTACATCCTCCCGCTACGCCGGCAGGGGTCAGTGCCGGTCATAGTAGTATCGGCCTTTGATTGGGCCACCGATAAATTAGAGCAACTCACTGCCTGTATTACTTCTCATCCTAATCCCTATGAGTACGCCCGACTGCTTATGAGTGGTGAACTGCGGGCCAACTCGGCTTTGGCCCTCACTCTGGATTCCCTGGAGTGTCCGGCCCGCTCGCTGACTGGCCGCGAAGCGGGGATAGCCACTAAGGGCGGGGCGGTGAATGCTCTCATCGAGAAAGTTGACACCGATAATCTTCGGGAACTAATACAAAGAGAAGTTGTGCCTGTGGTAGCCGGCTTTCAGGGTTACTACTATAATGGGCAAAGCGAGCGCGATGAGGTATCCATTTTGGGGCGGGGCGGCTCTAACCTGACCGCAGTGGCTTTGGCCGGGGCGCTGGGGCAGACTGAGGCCACTATGTACAGCGATGTGGATGGAATCTATGATAGTGATCCGAAGGTCAATCCCAATGCACAGCGGCTCACGGAGGTGACGGCCCAGGAGTTGCTTTCCTGGCCTCAGTCCCCCAAGGTCATACAGCGCGAGTCAGTTGAGTATGCTATCCAGCAGGGCATTAACATCTGGATTCGCAGCGGCTTTGAGCCGGATAGGCCCGGTACTTGCATAATCTGCCGATAACAAATACACTCCAGGTGCCTATGGGCAACTTGACCTCTTGTGTATTATATGTAACTGTGTTATAATACAATAGGGGTAGGGGGAGACGGAGGAGCAGGGAAGACAGCAGTGGGCCGACAAATGATAGCTCCTACTACCAGTAGGAAAGACCGTCAGCCGAACCTATATTTGCAGCCATCATCGTAGTCTTGGTAAGGAGTGAGGGCATTGCTACAAGGCCGCTTTGTACGTGCCGTCCCGGCATGCGCGCTCTTTTGCCTTATTCTGTTTTTGTTATTCTCTCATATCGGGTCATCCGATCTACCTCGCGGGGGAGCACTGGCTTTCCCGCACGGGTCCGTCGGTGCCTCTAACCTGGGCAGCAGCCAGCGGCCGATCATCACTGAGAAGTTGCCGCCGCTGCCGGGGTTGGTCCAGCCCGCCCAAGGCCCCGGACCGGTGCCGGATGATGATTTGACCCCGGGAACGCTGGCCACCGACGAACTTGACCCCTGGGGCTCGCCGACCGGAGAACAGAACCGCATCGCCTTTGTCTCTAAGGGTATTGACTCGGATCACGACGGGCGGATTGACCCAGTATTTCCTGACGACCCCAACTTCACTCCTAACTTCAACATCTGGATAATGCGGCCCGACGGCTCCGAGCAGCACCAGGTTACTGATACCGCCGCCGATGAGCGCGAGCCGGCCTACGACCCCAGCGGTAACCTCTTTGCCTTCTCTTCCAATGACACCGGCACCTGGCAGATATATACAGTCGAAATCAGCACTGGTGTGGTCAGACAGATAACCCGAGGTCCGGGCAACAAGCGCCACCCCACCTGGTCAACCGATACCAATTGGATTGCCTTCCAGTCCGATGTTAACGGCAATTGGGACATCTTCAAGATGGCTTCCACCGGCGTCGGTCAGACCATTCAGTTGACGCTCAGTCCCGGTGATGACACTGACCCCGCCTGGTCACCCTGGCGCGACGAGATTCTCTTCACTGCTGACGTCGGCGGTATGAAGCGTATATGTCTGATGGGTGCCGACGGCCAGAATCTGACCGTCCTGAGTAACGGCGGGGGTAGTCCCGAGGCTGACGACCAGGAGCCGGCCTGGCAGAAAAACGGGACCACTATTGCCTTTGCCTCCAGCCGTATGACCGAACCGGGTGATACCATAGACAACTTCAATATCTGGCGGATGACGGCGGCCGGAGAGGTTGTGGGGCCCGAGGCCGTGCTCATATCTGACCTCAGCGCCGCCAGCAATGGGAACAATACTAATCCCACCTGGACGGTAGGTTTAGCCCGCCAACCTATTCGAGTCATCTACCAGTCCAACCGCGCTCAGGACGGAGGGCCGAGCACCCAGACTAACGAGGACCTGTGGGCTACCTTCTTCATTGACACGCGGCCGCCCGAGTTGCTGGAGATTCCCAGCGTGGACAACCGCCGGCCTGGCGCGGGCGCCGACATAGAGGTCACTGCCAAAGTCTACGACAAGGACTCGGGGGTAGCCGAGGTTTACGCCTTTTTCAAGAATCCCGATGTTAAGATATACAACTATAACCCAGACGGCGCATACGACTGCGACTCCTGGTTGGACGGGGAGAGATACGAGGAGATCGACTGTGTCGGGGTAGGTTCGGCCCAGTTGACCGATCCCGAAGGCGATGGCACCTATACCGGGGCCTGGACAACGCCCTTCACTCCGCGCGACTACATCATAGACATCATGGTGACGGATAATGCCGGCAACTCCTTGGTCTACGATGACGTCTACGGCTTCAGCACTAAGGTCTTTACTCCGGAACATAATATACTCTTCGTTGATGATTACTGCGAGGGCCAAGCGTTCCTGGCCTTGCTGGGCTACAACAATGACTATCCTGTAGCATATCCTGTGGAGAGCTACTACACCCGTAACCCCAGTGATCACCCGGACGTCTACAATGTGGACTACGATAGCATCAGCGGCTACTTTGGTAAAGGATACGACACCTGGCGGATTATCTGCCGAGGCCGCATCCCCCCTGGCGTCTACCAGTACTATTTGCCGACGGTTGAGTATCAGTTGGAACCGGAGGAGGCGGTGGCTGACCCGGTCAGCGCCCAGCCTACCCGGGAGGTCCGGGTGGCGCCCCGAATGATTATATGGGGCGCTCCCCACACCGGCGACGTCTGGACGGGGCTCGACTCCGGCTCGGTGGTGGATGCGGCTACCCAGGCCGACCTGGGTCTATTCCTGGACCGCGGAGGGGGACTGTTCATCTCAGGCCACGATATTGCCTGGTCTCTGACCATGAATGGGACTACCCCTAGTTATTTCCTTAATAACTACCTTCGAGCCGACTTTGTAGCCGATACTCCCTGCGCGGCCATCGGGTACTACGCAAGCAGGTGGGTATGGATACCGGGGGTCGGTCACTGGCGCATGCAGAATACTGGTTACGGGGTTACGGCGACCGGTCAGGGAGGCGATCCCGTAGCCGGTACTTGCTGGGGAGGCTGTTACGACTCAGGCTGCTATCCCACAGAGCTGAAGACTCCGAGAATTCCGCCTACGTGTGGGGAAAGACATGAAGATGCCGCTGACTGGTCTCTGTATCCGGACCATATTCGCGTGCTCAACGCGACCAAGCTATATGGGTATGCACCCCCAGGCGGTCACGACTTCGGCGGACCCGACGCCGGCCTGCGTTACGCCGACCCTGTTACTGGCGCCCATCTCGTCTATCTGGCCTTCGGCTTCGAGGCAATCCACCGCGGATACCACCAACCAACCAATACGCCTAACCACTGCAAGAATCACCGCAGCCACTTGATAGATAATGCATTCATATGGATGTGCACGGGGACCTTCCAGGGACGAGTCGTTTCCCTGGACGGGGGCGATCCGCTCCGTAACCCCAATCCCATCGTCAGGGCCATACAGGGCGGGACCGTGCGGTATGCTGTGCGTTGCCAAGATGATGGCACCTACGTTATAAATGGTATCCCCGCTGGCAGTTATACGATGGAAGCTTACCGTCCTGGCTACGACATCGACCACTACGATCGCGAGACCACTCACGCCTCCCTGGGCCCAGTAATAGTTGACTTTGCCCTGAAGCAAGCCGAGCCCGGCGCGGTAGCCGGCGTAGTGACTTCCGAAGCCACCGACGAGTTCCTGGCCAATGTCCAGATAACTGTCTACCAAGCCATTCCTATAGAAGAAGAGGAAGAAGAACAGGAAGGTGCCCAAACCGCTCAAGCCGACGAAGAAGAGGAGTACGAACGCGGCCCCGAGGTCGCTTCGACACTGACGGCTGCTGATGGGACCTACGACATGGGTTCACTGCCCCCAGGCTACTACTTTGTGGTCGCCGACGGCAGCGGCATCGGCTATGGTAGCGAAGAGGTGCTGATACAGATTACTGCGGGTAACACTACCCGGGCTGATTTTATACTGAAGGCAGCCGATGGTATCCTCAAAGTAACCGTGCGGGATGGGCAAACGCTCCAGCCACTGGCCGGCGCCGTCGTCGAGGTGTCCCGCGAAGAGACCATGGTTGAGCGGGCCACCACCGATACCAATGGCCTGGCTCAGATTAGTCTCCAGCCGGGCACTTATCAAGTTGAAGCGGAAGCCTCCGGATATGAGCGCTCGGCACCGGTGGGCGTGCTAATTGAGTCATTGGAGACCACGCAGCGTACCATAAGTATTGACCGCCAGCCGCCCGGGTCGCTCAGTGGCCGAGTAGTCAGTGCTACCACCGGCAACCCCGTTCCCGACATAGCAATCAAAGTTCTGTATGGTGAGCAAGTCTTGGCTACTACCACCACGGCGGGTAGTTTCACCGACCCCGGGGATGGCACTGACCCATACAATTTCATAGTTGAAGACGTACCGACCGGGACCGTAACAGTACGGCCCCAGCCGGTGGGCTTCACTGCCGATCCTTCTGAGCGGCGGGTGCAGATAGTTAGTGACCAACGGACCACTGGCGTTAACTTCCGGCTCTCCAGCCTGCACATTTTCCCCGTCGGGCTGCAACTGACGTCAGTGCCCTTTGACTATGAGATGACTGACCCGGCTCAGCTTCTGCAGGTGCCCGCCGGCGAACTGCTCCTGGCCACCTGGGAACCACAGCAGCATCGCTACCGACTCTATCCCCAGGCGCCCGCCGACCGCTTGCGCCTGGGCCAGGGGTACTGGCTGAAACTGGCGGGTCCTGCCGACCTACGCGAGGAGGGCACTCGCCCCACCGACCCCACGCCCATATCTCTGGGGCCGGGCTGGAATATGATAGGTGATCCCTTCAACGCGACTATTGACTTGTACACAATTCAGGTGGAAGATGAACGGGGCGTGGTGCAGAGCCTGTCCAAGGCGATGACCGCCGGCAAGTTGCAGGGAAGTCTGTTCGCCTATGTGATGGGCGGCTACCACATCGTCTCGGCTCTGACTCCTTATACCGGCTACTGGCTGAAGGCCAATCAGCCGCTGACTCTGCATGTCAGCGAGAGCGCCGGAGCATTGGCGGCGGAAGCCGCTGCCCAGCGCCGGGCAATACAGCCGCCGGAAGATGGTTGGCTGCTGCCCTTAGAAGTAGTGGCGGGCGGATGTATGGATACCGCCACGTATCTGGGCCAGGGGCCGGCGGCAAGCGTCGGCTATGACCAAGGTCAGGACTTGGAGAAGCCACCTGTGATAGACTTGGCCCCTTATGTGTACGCCGCCTTTGAAAATGATACTGATACTGCCCGGGGCAACTATGCGGTTGACATTAAGCCCGAGGGCGACCAGTGCTGGAGATTAGCGGTTGAAACCAATTTGCTGCAGAGCCCGGTAACCATACGTTGGCCCGATATGTCCGCGGTGCCCGAGACGGTGCGGCTGATGTTGGTAGATGAAGCAGCCGGCCGCCAGGTATATATGCGGACGGCCTCTGGCTACCAGTATACGGCGCGCCAGCCGGTGCGACGCTTGCTAATTAAGGCCGAGGATGGCTCCCCGGCTACTGAACTGACAGTTTTGGGCTTGAGCGCTATGGCTACCGGCGTCCGCCGCGCCAACATAGTCTACACCCTCTCCCAGTCCGCCCAGGTATCGGTAGAGGTGCGCAATATCTCCGGGGCGTTGGTGCGCCAGATATGCGGTGGGCAAACCCAACCGGCTGGTCAACACACAACAGTGTGGAATGGCCGCAACCGGGCGGGAGCGCTGGTGCCGACTGGTCGCTATCTGGTCAGAGTTACTGCGGTTACTGACCAAGGTCAGCGCAACAGTGCGCTGAGTGGGTTTGTAATGAGCAGGTAGGAGGAGAAGTGGGTTGACTGTTGGGGTTTTGCATACTGGGGGCATTTGTGGTATACTGCGAGTTATTGAGAACAAACATAGGCAATAATTAGCATTAGTTGGAAGGGAGAAAAACAACGATGCACCAGATACGTCGCCGCTCGGCATATAGATATGTAGCCTGGGTCTTGACAGTACTGTTAGTCCTACCGTATGCAGCAAGTATTGGTGAGGTGAAGGCGCAGGTTACTGGTGAGGTCACCTCGGCGGTGGTACTGCCTATTGAAGTTAGTCGAGATATATCTGACCCCTTGCTGGTGCAGAAGATTACTGCTGCGGTGGCCCTGGCCTTGGAAGAATCGGGTGAGTTTAGATACATAGCTCAAGCCGATTTGCAGCGCGAACTGAGGGAACTGTCGCTACAGCCGCCATTATCGCGACCCGAACAACTGCGGGTAGGGCGGCGACTGCAGGCCGATAAAGTGATAAGCGGTACTCTTCATGAGTTAACCGTCAACCGCTATACTGGTCAGTGTCGAGCGGGTCTGGAATTGCAGTCCCTTGATGTGCAAGTCGAAGCCGTCCTGGGTGGGGCGCCGGTCAGTATTGAAACCAAGCCAATTCCGGGCTGGGAGGGCGATGATGTCCGCGTAGTGAATGAAGGGCTGCGCGAGGCAGCTGAGACGGCGGTGGCGGCGATGCTGCGCAGCCGCGTCCCCCGGGGTAACGTGGACCTGGTTGACGACCAGGGAATTGTGACTCTCAACATAGGCAAAAGAAACGGACTGTACCGTGGTTTGCAGATGCTGGTCAAGCGCGGCGACTGGCAACCGGACCTGGAAATAGTCAAGATGCGGGACGTTGGTGTTATTGAGATAGACACAGCCTACGCCCGACTGAGTACTGGCCATTCTATCTCTGGGCAAACTCCACGTACCGGCGACAAAGTTTATGCTCTCTACAGCCCGCCCGAGGTAGTCCGGGAGCAGCGCCACCGCCGCCAGGTCACTGGTTCGCTACGGTTGGTGGGGGCTTTCGGGATGTTATTGGGACTATTGGCCATTGGCAGCAGCCACGGCTCCACCAAGGCGCCAGACGCCGATGTGCACCTGTACCAGTCGCGGTGCGGAGCCCAGCCTTTTGTGCGCGTCAATGTCCAGCGCAACCTTGACCCCGAGTTCATCCACTGCTGGCTGTTCTTCCGCGGTGAGAGAGCCGGCTTTTCGGCTTGGCCTGATAACAATAACTATCTGGTAGGTGCAATGCGGGGCGGTCGCATAAAGTTCTTTGAGGACACTGCGGAGCGCCAAGTCGGCCTGAGTTTTGCTCACTCCTTTACATTCTTGGACCGTGCGGGAGAAGAAGAGGATGGCACCGTTGACATTACCTACAACCACCTGGCATTGACACCAGGCGCTCGCTATTACTATAAAGTGCGACGGGTCGTAGACCCGCTACGAGTACGCATCCCTACAGCTCAGCAGATTGAAGAAGAACTTGAAGACGTCGAGTTTGAGGTCGATCCGGCTGATGCCCTCAGTGAGGCTGGTGGGCCGTTCGGGCCGGTGACTTACTTCCAGCCCGCCATACTCAGTCTGCCCACTAACGGGAGCACCACCGTCAATCCGAATGATGTGACGTTTGAGTGGCAACCATCTGTGGGGGCCAGAGAGTATCAGGTATTCGTCTATGACAATGCTAATCTCAACGATCCACCTGTATGGCAAACCAGTTCTCCCATCCCCTGGACGGGACAGACCGTGATGCGCTATCGGGTCACTGACTTCACCTTCAGTGGTGATGAGCTATACTATTGGGTAGTCGGTAGCCGAGTAGCCGGTGAGGGTGCTCCGCGAGTGCGTGTAGCCGGCCGCGACAAATCCGGCTGGGTCCTCAGCAGTATCTATAACTTCCAGACCGTCACGATGCCGCCGGGGCCGGCGGCAGCGAGCGCGGGCCACGCTGACCAGCCTGCGCGTCCCAAGTGGCCTACAGGATTCTGGCGGGAGCGACCCGTGCGGCCTGTGCCTAACAGATAACCAGCGTGAATCTAAACCTAACAGATAGCTTTGAACTATGATAACACTCAACGAGCATAAGAAATTAGTAGCAGGAGCGGCTGCCGTCTTATGCTTGATATTGGCTATGGCACCAGTGGCCTCGGCACCGGTGGATACTTGGACGGTAATGGCTTACCTGGATGCCACCGGCGACCTACAGCCCGCCGCTCAATACTATCTCAAACAACTCATAGCCGTCGCCCCGCAGCCGTCCTTGAGAGTACTGGTCCAGGTGAAAGTACCCCAAGATACTGCCCCCGGGCCAGTGGCGGTCCGATACTTCTATGATGAACTGGGCACAAGCCGACGCCAACGGATTGGTGGGACTGCTGCCGACAACGGTGTGCGCTTGGCGGACTTTGTTAGTTGGGCATTTCGGCAGGCGCCGGCCCGACACTATGCGTTACTTATTATGGGCCATGGCCAGCCGCTGACGCCGCCGATGAGCGGCGGCCCGGCAGCGCCAACCAGTGACGAACCCCTGCTTAGCGGTGAATACCTGGCTGAGGCGCTAACTGAGGCGGGTTGCCGCCGCGAAGCCAGCGTGATAGACGTGCTGTTCCTGGACTGCTGCTACGGAGCTACTGTGGAAGTAGTTGGGGAACTGCGGGAAGTGGCCCGCTATCTGGTAGGGTCCCCGGGGCTTATGTACAGTCCAGGCCTGCCGTGGGCCCAGATATTGCCCGACCTGCAGCAGTCCTCGCCAACCACCGCCCGGCAACTGGCCGCAGTGGCCGTCAGGAAGACGGGCGAGTTCTGGCGCAATGAAATTGATCTGCCTATCGCGCTGGTTGCCGTTGACCTGCAAAGGGCAGATTCGCTTGTGCAGCGACTGGGGAACTTGAGTGAGTCAGCAGTCTCTCGCATGCCTGCTATTGCTGCTGACATAGCCTGGGCTCGGAGTCGAACGATGGCCTGGGCATCGGATAGGAGTATAGTTGACCTGGCCGGCTTTGCTAACGTGTTGGCGGAAGTTACCACCGACCAGGTGTTGGCCCACGACGCCTGGCAACTGGCCCAAGCGGTACGCGAGGCCACCGTGGCGAGCCATATCCAAGGTGCTTACGGCGGCGGAAAAGCCAGGGGGGCCGGACTGGGTATCTTCTTCCCTCTGGTATTGAAAACAGACCAATTCCCTCCCACCCATACCCGCTCAATCCAGATGAACGAGCGCACTGGGTGGGGGCTTTTCCTGCAGTCATACATGAATCAATTACAGCAACTGGTCACAACCGAGGGCCGGGGTAGTGTCTCGGAATCATAAGCGAATCCGATTCCAGTGATGGTTAGGCCTTACGGGCGCTAAACATTGTGATATCTACTAATAGTAATAGGTTGCAGTTGAACCTACACTCGGGAGGAGGAAATTCAGTGATCCGTGCCAGTAGGACTGAGAAGTTAGCCTCCCCAATGAAACTGACGATACTCGTCGTTATAGGCTTATTTGTCATAGGGATGGGAGTCGCTCAAGCCGCTTCCTGGGAGGACTACATCGTTAGGCAGTTTCTGTACAAGGGGAAACTTGTCAACCAGGTTATAGTGCCTGGACGGCCTCCCGAAAACTATCGGGCGCCGACAGTACAACTACCTCAAGTTCGTCCGGCTCAGGAAGACTATCCGGCTCAGCAGGTCAAAATTCTTCCCAATTTCCCGGCTATGGATTGGTGCTATGGGTGTTCGGCCACGTCCGCCGCCATGATGGTCGGCTACTACGACAACGTGGGCTATCCCAGTATGTATACCGGTCCCACCAATGACGGCATTTTTCCCCTCACCAACGCCGTCTGGGGGCCTGGCCCCGAAGCGGGATTCGGTGAGTGTCCCCTCAGTGCCACCCATCAGGGGTATGATGGACTAGAAATGAGGGGGCACGTTGATGACTATTGGGTAGGATACCTGCATCCTGGCCCCGATCCCTATCTGATTTATGGGTGGCCTGAGCATACCTCTGCAGATTGCACGGCCGATTTCATGGGAACCAGTCAATCTCGCTACGGCTTGCCGGACGGCGGCACTTACTTTTTCTATAATGATGATGGGTCTGCTAACTCCGACTACATCGGTGACGAACCTAACCTCCGTGACGGCGGTCACGGCATGCGCCTCTTTGCCGAATCGCGTGGCTACGCAGTGGAGGCAGTCTTCAACCAATACATTTGGGGCTATGCGGGGAACACACAAGGATTCACCTTCACCGATTTTCAGAGAGAGATTGACGCTGGACGGCCGGTTATGATCCACGTTACCGGGCATTCTATGGTGGGTTTCGGCTATGATAGCACCCAAACCCCTCCCATTGTCTATATACACGATACCTGGGACTACGGAGACCACGAGATGGAATGGGCCGGATCCTATGCGGACTTGCAGCACGTCGCAGTGACGGTAATTCGGCTAAAGGCGCCGCCTCCACCCACGATTACCATCACGTCCCCCCGAGGGGGCGAACTTGTCGCTACCACGACTCCGACAATCATAGCCCATATAACTCAAGAAAGTGTCAACACTTTAGTTGATGAAGCACCCGGCGTCGATCCTGACAGCATTGAATTAATGTTAGATGACGAGGAGATAACCGGATACACTTATAACCCGGCCACTGGTCTTCTCACTTATAGGCCCACCTCGCCGCTAACGCGCACCACCCACCTGTTAACTCTAAGCGCTTCGGATAAGGCCGGCAATGCGGCCTCTCCGGCAACAGTCAATTTCCGGATACCTGTGCCCGCCATAGGGGCGGGTTTGCACATGTTCTCGCTGCCCTATACCTATGCGCCCGGGCAAGTGCCGACGCCGGCCGAATTGTTTGGCCTGCCGGAGGCCAGCGTCAAACTGGCTCGCTGGTGGCCGCAGGATTCAGCCTATAATAAGTATCACGTCTATCCTGATGAGTATGCCAGTTTTGCCCCCCCTGACGCTCGGGGAACCACACCGGTAGTACAGTTACCTCCACTTGGGTTAGGATACTTTGTAGACCTCACCACTCGGGCCACCCTGAATATCACAGGCCAACGAATCACGGGAGTGGATAGTTACGAAATCCGTCTGGCCTATACCAACAATCCACCCCAAGGCTGGCATATGGTAGGCTGTCCGTTCACTACCGCGATTGATTGGGGTAGCGTGCAGTTTGTTACCGATGGTGTCAGGCAGAGCCTGCCGGAGGCGGTGGCTGCGGGAGTTACCGATGGTGTACTGTTTGGTTTCCATACTACGGCCAGCGGAGGGTATTACGACTTCCCGGCCGACCCATTTGCCGCCAGTCTGGAACCGTTCAACGCCTACTGGGTGCGAGTGTGGGAAGATACCACATTAGTTATGCACGCACCCCAAGTAGGGATTGGCGCAGCCCCCGACGCACCGGAAGCCGCGCCCAAAGTCTCCGAGGACCAATGGCAGGTCCAGATTGTGGCCACTGCTGGCCCCTACTGTGACCCGACCAACTACATCGGAGTCAAACCCGAGGCCACCGACGGCTACGACCCCGGTCTGGATATCTCTAAGCCGCCTGCGGTCCTGGACACATTGCACGCTTATATTCCCCAGCCGCACTGGCAGCAACACAGCGGGCCTTATGCCCGAGACCTGCGGGGGGGGCAGGCCGATAGGCACAGTTGGGAAGTGGAGGTGGCGTGCTGTCTGGGCAATACTCAGGTCACCGTGCAGTGGCCTCGGCTTAACGCCACTGTACCCCGGGGCTGGCAGTTTATGCTGGAGGATGTAGATAGTGCAAGCCGCGTCTTTATGCGCACCAGCAGCGGATACACCTTCACTACAGCAGACGGCGGCGGAGTACGTCATCTGCGCATTGTGGCTTACAAACAGGGCGAAGATATGCTGGTTCTCAGCGGGGTAAGTGCCCAAGCCGCGCCCAGTGGCGGCGTTATCATCACTTATGCCCTCTCACAACCGGGCGAAGTGACTGCTGAAATACGCAACATTTCGGGAGCCTTGATTAAAGGATTCCCCGAGCGGTCCAGTAACGGCGATAAGGTGGAGATGGTGTTGTGGAACGGGCGCAATGCTCACGGCAGCCGGGTGCCGGCCGGTAAATATCTGGCGCGGATAACTGCCCGGACTGCTGACGGCCAAACCGTCCAGGAGATACGTCCATTTGTGATAGTGCCGTAGCTGGTGCAGACAACCGAGAGGAGCTGACAGCCAAGTGATTGGTGGCAGCGAGCGTAGCAGAAAACAACTAATAGCTGCAACAACAATGGCACTAAGTGTTGTCTTCCTACTGGTGCTGTCTGCGGCAGCCGGCTGGACGCAACTGGCGCAGTACGTACACGATGTCACTCATCCGGGAGGACTGACCCGCCTGATAGTGGCCGCCCCGGAAGTTGTTCTGGTTGATGAAGATTACTGGATGCGGCCGGCCGGTCGCTTCCAATTGCTGACTGGCGCCAGTGCCCCCCAGGGCGGCAACCCTACCCGTCTGGGCGACGAGGCGCGTGCTATTTGCAGCCGCGAATACCTTAGTACCAACGATTTCTATGCTTTCACTTCTCGGATTCAATTCTCCATAAACCGTACCAGTACTGATAGTGACATTGAAGGTCGGTATGTCGACATCCACGAGTTGATGGAAGCGGCTGGTGCGACCGGCACTCCCGGCGGGGTGGAGAATTACTGGCCGGCTCCGCTCCAAACCACCCGCCGAGCGGTGCAAGGCACCGCCGCTATCCCCGTGGACGAAGATACTGCCAGTGAGGCCACTCAGTTTTTGGAAGTCTACCACCAGTTTACTCTGATTCACGATATGTTGATGGTCGAGCTAATCATCACTAACATCTCGGATGTTGAACAACTGGTGGGCACCAGGATAGCCTTTGATACCCGCTTCGGCGGCGCTACCGAGTATGATGGCAGCCCCGTATTCCTGCCCGATGGCACTGTAGTTGAAAGCGAACGAGTCTTCCCCGACCCTCAGGAGCCTTCGGTCATGATGCCTGCCAGTTGGGTAACCTACGATAATCCGGATAATCCCCAGATTGTTCTTAAGGGAGTGATTGACGCGGCCGAGGTGCACAGCCCGAGTTGGGCCGACGAGGCCGCGGGCCTACCCGATGCCGTAGAGTTTGGTCTCTATGGCCATATTATGGGTAGTTGGTTCGATTATATGCCTAATGTTCTTGCTCCCATTACCGATGATGATTGGGCCTATGCGGTCAAATGGGAGGAAGAAAGGTTGGCGGTGGGCCAATCGCGACGATACGTGACCTATTGGGGGCTGGGGGCCGCCTCCGCCGATTATGACCCGCCCTTTGCTGTTGCGGGCTACGGGCCTTATAAACTAATCCAACAAGCAGGTGATGACCCGGCTACGCCCGACATTACTGAGAAGTATTACCTGGCTGATCAGGATGGTCAGTCCCCGTTCCCCGTAGCCTTGTACGTCGACAATTTCAGCCCTTCGGTATTGTCCAACGCAACCGCCACTATTGATCTGCCCGAAGGCTTGGCTCTCTCTCCCGCTACTCAGGCCCGCACTAAGTCTCTGGGCTTAGTCGGCCGTAATGATCTCGCCAGTGCCACTTGGACCGTGGAGGCCTCCGGCGCTCGTCCCGGCATAGCCGTACTGAAGTTTACTGGACCTCGGGGCAAGACAGTCCACCGTAAGATATACATTCCGGCGTTGCCGGTACTCAAGCCCCTGCCGTCAGCAAGCGGGTTAGAGATGATCTCGGTGCCCTACGAGTTCACTAACAATGATGCTGAGCACGTTTTTGAGAGTCTGGGCAGCCTGCGTGCTGGGGGCTCGGCGGCATTTATTCGCTATGACCCCGAGAGCCTCACGTATCGCTGGTTCCCCGAGGCGTTTGTCACCCGTGTATCACCGGGACTGGGTTACTGGCTGCTGAACCGGGCCGGAGTGACGGTGGAGTTACCAGCAGATGCCCAGAGCCTCCCTCTCAGTCAGTCCTACTCGGTAAGCCTTACCCCCTATTGGAACCAGATAGGTTCTCCGCTTACTATCCCCATAAGGTTCGATCGCCTGCACGTAATCGGACCTTATGGGCGTGAGTGGACGATGACCGAGGCCATAGCCCGTGACCTGCTCCAGCCGACCCTATTCAGTTTCAATCCTCAAACCTATGACGCGGGCGGCGAGCCCTATCAGTGGGAGACGGAGTTGACTCAAATTCGCCTGGATCCGTACGTAGGCTACTGGTTATTGGTCAAGGATGATATTACCTTAGTCTTCCCAGCTTCTACTGCTTTGATGCCTATGCAGCAGCCCCAAAGCACTAAATTGACTGCTGACGAAGAGGACGGCTGGCAAGTGGCACTTGCGGTGACGGGAGCTGGGCTGCGCCGAACGGGGCGGGCCTTTGGCGTCTCGCCTACTTCGGCCCAGGGCTTTGATCGTACTGACGTACCCAGTCCGCCGGTGCCGCTGAGCCGAGGCCCGGCGTTACAGGCTGAATTCGTCAGCAGCCAAGGAGCAGGGCCGCCGTGTCTGGTAGATATGCGGCCGGCTGACCGCGCCGAGAATACCTGGGAACTGGCGATAACTACTAATGCACCTGACCAAGATATTGTACTGTCTTGGCCTAATCTAAGCACATTGCCCTCGTCCCTGACTGCCGTACTACAGGACGCTGCTACTGGCCGGCGCCGATATATGCGAACTACCAGTTCATATCAGTACAACAGTGGCAACGGTGGCCAGCGGCTCTTCAAAATTACGGTACAGCCTCAAGATGATACTGGGCCGGCCGTTACTGAAGCCCATGCTGCAGCTGCCCCACAGGGCAACTGGGTAATATCTTATACGCTTAGTGCCCCGGCCAGTGTTAATATACAGATCAGAAACATATCAGGTGTAGTAGTCAAGCAACTTCAGCAGGCCCAGATCGCAGGGGCAGGAACGAACACCACGTTGTGGAATGGCCGCTCCGATCGAGGTACGGCACTGCCCGCCGGCCGGTATCTGTGTGAAATAACAGCCCAGTCGCCTGATACTGGACGAGTAAGCAGAGCGGTTACCAGTATGGCAGTGACACGATAAGGTGTCAGCGGTTGTCTATCCTATAATCTATACGCAGCCCTAAAGGGGGTCAGAGACAGTGACCTATATCAGATTAAGCAGACTTACGAGAACCGTTAGTGGGCTCGTGATTGTTGCACTAATCCTGCCCTTAGTGCCCTGGAGCATACGGCCTTGTGAGGCGCAAGTTGACTATGTTCAGCGTGTGCTGTTGTTCGCAGTAGTGGACAACACCGACGCGGGTATCAAAGACCTCAGTCGCCTCGCCACTAACAAACTACAAGTCGCTCTTAATGACTCCGATGAGATAGTATGTACCGAGTTCGACCGCACCTCGCCGATAGTGCAACGAGCCATCAGTGAAGGTCAATTACTGCCAGCCTACGCTCAGGCGGCTCCTACCGAGCCGGCCGCAGCCATTACCATTGGCCATATACTGGGCATGGATGGCGTTATTATCGCCACCCTTCAAGCTCTTGAAATCCAGCGCCAGCCTCGCCAAGTTGAAGTTACCCTCCGGGGCCAATACTTCCTGGTCGGACCCAACTATGATCTGGAGGCTGATCAGCCCCAGGCGGCTATTGAGGCGAAATCAACCATCAGCCTCACCGGCCTCAGCCGGACTTTGGTGAACTATGAGGGCAGTAACCGTCCGTTGGTTCGCGGGGCGCTGGCCGATGCCGCCTACAAGTTCCAACAGATACTCGCCGGCCGCTCTGCCATTGAGTTTCCTGAAGGCCGGGCCAAACCGCTGGAAAAGAAGAATAAGTGGAAGTGGCTGGGACCGGTGCTGGTTGTGGGCGCACTGGCCCTACTGCTGAGCAACAAAGGTAACGAGAGAGAAGCTACGCCAGAAGGCGCAGTGCCGCCGACGCCTACATCGCTGCGGGTAGAAAGCAATGCTATCCGACTATTTTGGAATCCACCGCCAGATACCGAACTGATCCTACTGAAATATCAGATTCAGCGGTCCGTCAACAACAGCCCTTGGCAGTACATTGACCATGGCAATTGCGACAGTGGCCGCACTTCCTGGCCCGACTTTGATGTAAGTGACGACAACATCTATCAGTACCGTATTCGCTCGGTGTACACTAACCAGGCCTGGAGTGGGTGGGTGCAGTTCGGCCCCGTAACTTACACGCGGCCATAGAGCGCGGCCCGGCGTGACACGCAACCAGCAGCAATCGGTACAGCCTGAGGCCAGGATGAGGGGTTTGCGGCATACAGTACTGCTGTACATGGCAGCGGGCATCTTGCTTATGGCAGTGACGAGTAAGCAATATCACTGTCAGGCTCAAGGTGTCCGTTTTGGCCATGTAGGCATTATTAGAGTAGCAGTTAGTCCGCGACGGGTGCCGGCTGATGGACAGACCCGCGCCCGTATCCGGGTCGAAGTGCGTGATGCCCAGGGGCAACATCTCCCCGACGATACCCCGATAGTTATGCACACTGACCTGGGTCTACTCAGCGAAGCCAAGACCGACAAGCGTCCCAGCCTGACCGTCCGTACCTCTGGCGGGTTCGCCCTTGCCTTCGCCAGTAGTGATACTCCTGGAACCGCAACGATAACAATAAGCGTCCAGGACAGTAGGAATTCTGCCGTTGTTGAGTTTCTACCCAAGGGGGAACTTGCCGCTCCTGAGGCCCGCGTCGTAGACATCCGGGGCGCATGGGTGGCTTACTCCCTGGACCTGAATATGGTCGAAGCCCGCGATGGAGCACAGGCTCGATATGCGGGAATGACGGTAGAAGGTGGTGACATCCTTCAACTTGACATCGGGCAAATGGTTCTCAAGGCCGAACCGACGGTGATCAAGCGGGGTGATCAGGAGTTGTCTGGGGAGGATTTATACTTTGATGTGCGCCGCAAGCGCGGTGCCTTACGCCGGTTTGCCGATGGAGAAGTAGAAAGAGTATTGTTCGACATTTACAACCTTAGCCCGCGCGAGTTTGACTGGGACCTGCCCCACGATGCCTTTCGCTTCAACGACTCCTACGCGCAGACCTGGCTGGTGGCCGACAGTGTCTCCGTGTTTGTGGATGAGAAAATTGTGCTGCGTCATGGGGTAGTCTACATTGATGGCCAGAAGGCTATGAGCCTGCCTCCCTACTGGATTATTGGTATGCCAGGGTATACAGGTGCCTCTAACACCCAGGTCCTGGGCCTGAGTTCAGACGGCGGGCTGGCTGTGAATTTTCCGTTCTTCTATCGGGTGACTGACCACACCACGGGATCAGTAGAAGTCCAGCGCGGCGCACGGGCTGGAAGTGTGGTAGCCTCTGAGGGCTGGAGCCTGGGTCTGCGGGAAGAGTACCGCAGCGGCAATGCTGAGGGCAGTGTAGTCATCGGCGGGTTGCCCCGCAGTGATTGGGGAATGGAGTGGAATGACCGCCGCCCGGTTTTCGGCGAAGCCTTTGGCGATTTCAGCGTCGGCTGGCCCGACCACCGTAATGTCTTTGCTGATGCCAACATCTATGACTACCGTGATGGATATAGTCTCAATATGCGCAGTTACTATGATCTGCTGGCGAGTGCAGCGGATAGTTACGGAGTGGAGGCTGATTGGCTGACATCACCTCGGCCCTTCAGCGCTGACGGGCGGGACACTTTTCGCCTGGGAACATCTCTGGGCTTGCGTCATAGTGCTGAGGAGAAATCCGGACTAATATTCTCTAACGAACTATATAGCGGCCTGGACTTTCATTCCTGGCGGCTGGGCCGCCAGGCGTGGCTGACACCTACTGTAAGTAACGTCTATTCCTGGGACACTGCTGATTACAGCGCCAACAACGCTCGGGGTGGTCTGCGCTTGCGCAAGTATTTCGGCCGTTCGGCCGATTTGTATGTTAACTACAGTACCGAATATGCCTCCGGTGATGCTTATCATCAGGGCTGGCGCCAGATGCTTAGCACCGATGTGCGGGCCTCTGCTAACAAGTGGGCCACTTATCTCAGCGCCAGTTGGGACCTGACTGACGACAGCACTTATGGCTATCTGGCCTTTGACTACTATCTAACTGATCGTTGGCGCCTGGGGCTGCTGGGCACTTACTACAAGTTTGAGGACGCTAAGTTTGATGATGTTGAACTGGAGGCGGGTTGGTGTGTCTGGCAGAATCGCGAAATTGGCCTCAGGTACTCTCAAGACACTGGCAGATTTAGCCTGGAGTTGACTGGGCTGCGCGGGACTTTCTAATCAATCCATAGACTGGTCTGCTAAACCGCACCGACCTGGGCGCGACAGTGTCCAGGTTTTGTGCTATAATTATGCCAATTAGGGGCACAAAGGCGAATGTAAAATGCCGCAGTTTGAAGTGGTCTCTGAATACCAGCCTAAGGGCGACCAGCCCCAGGCCATCACCCACCTGGCCGAAGGCATCAAACAGGGCTATCGCCACCAGGTGCTCCTGGGCATTACCGGTTCGGGCAAAACCTATACAATGGCCAAGGTCATTGAGCAGGTCCAGAAGCCGACCCTGGTCATAGTCCATAACAAGACCCTGGCCGGCCAACTGTGTGCTGAATTCAGAGATTTCTTCCCTAACAATGCGGTGGAGTACTTTGTCAGTTACTACGACTACTACCAACCCGAGGCCTACCTTCCTCAAACCGACACCTACATTGAGAAGGATTCCTCTATCAATGACGAAATTGACCGCCTCCGCCACTCCGCCACACAAGCGGTGATGCAGCGTCGCGATGTGCTGGTCGTCGCCTCGGTCTCGTGCATATATGGCTTGGGTTCTCCGGAGATGTATCAGGAGATAATCCTGGATGTCCATACCGACCAGCATGTAGACCGTGATGAAATACTGCGGCAGTTAGTCAGAATGCAGTTCTCGCGCAACGATCTGGCCCCCGATAGAGGCGAGTTCCGCGCCCGTGGTGACGTCATCGAAATTCATCCGATGGACCAGGACCTGATTACCCGTATTGAGATGTTTGGTGACGAAATTGAACGCATTATGGTGCTGGATGAATTGACTGGCGAAATCCTGGACCAGCAAGACCGCACTATCGTCTTCCCGGCTACTCACTTTGTCGCCTCACGGGAACGCACCGAACAGGCACTGGGCCAAATCAAGCAGGAATTACAGGAGAGGCTGCGATCCTTTGAGGAGCAAGGGCGGCTCCTGGAAGCCCAGCGCTTAGAGCAGCGCACCCGTTACGATATGGAGATGATTCGGGAGATCGGTTACTGCCAGGGCATCGAGAACTACTCGCGCCACTTTGATGGCCGCGCGTCGGGCGAGCCCCCGTACACTTTGATAGACTATTTCCCGGACGACTACCTACTCATTATTGACGAGTCTCACCAAACTATCCCGCAGTTGCGGGCGATGCACGAGGGCGACCGCTCGCGCAAAAAGAGCCTGGTGGAACATGGCTTCCGGCTGCCGTCTGCTTTTGATAATCGTCCGTTTAATTTCCGGGAATTCGAGCAGCGGGCTACCCAGGTAGTCTACACCTCCGCCACGCCCGGGCCGTACGAATTAGAGCGCACTGAGCAGGTGGTCGAACTCATCGTCCGGCCCACCGGCTTGGTAGACCCACCCGTGGAGGTGCGGCCCACGCAAGGACAAATTGATAACCTGGTCGCCGAGATTAAGCAGCGGGTGGACAAAGAGCAGCGGGTACTGGTGACTACCCTCACCAAGCGAATGGCCGAAGACCTCACTGATTACCTGGCGGAGTTAGGCGTCCGCGTTCATTATATGCACTCTGATGTGCAGACT
>JALGUR010000015.1 GCA_029820565.1 Candidatus Zipacnadia bacterium | reverse complement strand
TTTATTATTGAGCTCGATTTGTCTAAGAATATCTGACAAGGTGCACTTACAGCATGTACAGCATTCCTGAGAACCACGATGCGCACTCGCCCCTGCCGGCGTGGGTCAACACCCGCAGCCGAATCTACTGGTATGACCAGTATGTGTTGAACGAGCAGGAGACGGCATTTCGCGCCTATGACCCTGACCGGATCACCGAGGAACTGGTGCGTACCGGCGCCGACATCATCGCCATCTATGCGGCCAACCAGTACGGCATCGCCTACTATCCCAGCGCCATCTGGCCGCAGCACCCCAATTTACAGGGGCGGGACTACGTAGGTGATCTGACCACTCGCCTCCGGGCGCAGGGCAAGAAGATCATGCTCTACATCAACTGGCTGGACTCGAAACATCCGGAATGGAACACGGTACGGCTCGGCCAGCAGGCAGCACCAGACAGCGTTATGGAGTATCCGCTGGCCAGTTGGGCGGACCCCGATAGGCCGAACGGGCGGGTGCTTGCCTTGGCTGGAGGGCAGTGGCAACTGCCCTGTCTCAATTCCCCCAAGCGCGAGCAGGTAGTCGCCCTCGCGCAGGAGATTGTCGAGCGTTATCAGCCGGACGCGTTCCACTTGGACATGTTTCTTGATTCGGACATCTGTGTGTGTCAGTATTGCCGGCCTGCCCTGGAAGAGATCTGCGGGACAGCCAATCTTACGCAGGATCTGATTAGGGCCCACTGGCCCGAGTATATCGACTGGCGCTGCGCCCGCACCGCTGCTCTCCTTGCCGAGCTCGCTGAAGTGCTGCGCCCCCACGGCGTCATCGCCGCGCACAACGGGTTTGCCCCCCTGTTCATGCCGGCGCTACGGGGAATGTCCGAAGAATGTTTGCCTTCATTGGACGTATTTGTGTCGGAATGTTTCGACGTGTTCGGGGTCCCGTGCACGGACCTGAACTCCACCAGTATCAACGTTCGCTGGCAACATGCCATCGGCAAGCCGTCCTGGATTCTGCGGCACTTCTCGCCGATTCACTACGCCCACTGGACCATCACTCCGGCGCAGTGGCAATTGTACGCGGCGGCCTGCAAGGCCAATGGCGGGAAAATCTTCGGGCCCTGTGGGGTCGGGGCGCACCCGGATACCACCAGTACCCAGGCTGCCTTGGAGGCGATCACCGCTGGTCTGGACTTCTACATGCAGGACGCCGATCTGGACACCGGCGCGGAGTCCGCCGCCCGGATTGCCCTGGTCTTCTCGTGGGCGACGCGAAAGTATGATCAGGCCGATCTCTTGGGGATGCAGTGGTCCGAAGAGTTCAATGGCTGGGCTCGGCTGATGATCGAAGAGCACCTGCCCTTCGATATCATAGTAGCCGAACGCATCACGACAGCCGAGGTGCTGGAGAAGTATGATCTCGTCGTGTTGCCGAACGTCGTCAACCTCAGCGGCCGCTGCTGCGAGATGATAAGCGCCTATGTGTGTGGTGGCGGCCGCGTGCTCGCGACGGCGGCGACGTCGCGAGGTGACGAGCGTGGGGGAACACGCGCCGACTTTGGGCTGGGAGATGTCTTCGGCATCTGCTGGCAGGGCGAGGCTGACGGCCCCTTTGCCATCGCGGGGCACCGCGAGCCGGAACCAGCGTCCGGCTGCTTCCAACAGGTCGCCACGGAGGCAAAGACGCTGGCGCACGTCGTGGCGGTTGACCCCGCCGGCTCTCTCGCCGGGATGAAAGACCCAATGCCAATGGAGCCCACCCCCTGGCCCGCCTTTGTCCAGCACCCCTTTGGCGTCGGGGAGAGCCTCTACGCTGCCCTTGCAATCGGTCGTTACTACACGCTGCATGGCGACGCGCACATCGGAACCTGGATGGCCGAGTTGCTGGACGCCGTGTTGCCGGCACGCCAGCTCGTGGTCAAAGCCCCACGCACCGTCGAGGTTACGGTATGGCGGCAACCGGCGCTGCCGCGCACTATCATCCACCTGGCCAACCGCAGCGTGCCGTGGACCCTCCCCACTGGTGCACGTCAGATCACCGAGATCCTCCCCGTTCACGATGTGGAGTTGACAATGCTTACCCCATACCGGGAACCGAAGGTATCCTGTCGCGGGGCCGATGTCACTGTGCAGCGCGACGGGGACCAACTGATTATGCAGGTCTCCGTCCTCCACGCCTATGCGGCCGTCATCATTGAACCCTCTGGGACGAATCCCACGGTCGGCAGGTGTTAGGGCCCGTTGTAAGGCGGTATCGGGATAGTGGCGGGTGGTAGCCGAGGTCAAGTGGCACCCTGGCCAGCTATTCCCGGACAGCGATTCTGTCGTGACTAACCTGACGGCCCCAGGCCAAGCGGTGGTACACTTCTATAGCGGGCGGGGCACTGCCGAGCAGTCGCCTACGCGCCATAGCTTCGGCGACGGCGCGTGGATCAAAGAAGGCAAAGATCCTCTGCACTGGACGCGCCTATCCTGTCATTGGTTCGGGGCCAACCAAGTGCACCTGGCCCTATTTGTATTGGCGTACAATCTTGGTAACTTCCTGCGGCGGTTGTAGGTGGCCCCGGTTGTCAGGACAGGCAAAGGGCCGTTATTAAGGTGCATTGCAGTAGCCCCGGAGGGGTCTGAGAGGGCTGGTTGCTGTGCCCACTGCGGCCCTCCGAGGGGGGCGGCGTCGCTGGCTAATCTTCAGTTCTACCTTGCTCAGCCTGGTCCCTGACGAGACGCTGATAGCCGAACCCCACCGCTATTAGCACCAGCCCGAGGCCTAGCAATGCCAGGATCTTATAGACGATGTCGAGTTCACGCAGATCGAGGGAAAAGACTTTCACGATGGTGATAGCCAGAAGAGCCATCCCTATCCACCTGAGGGAAGCGTTCCGGCGTATGAGCCCAATCGCGACGAGCACTGCGCCATATGCTGTCCAAACCGCCGACAGCGCGTACTGTTGAGCATCTCCTTCCGCCCCGAGTCCCCAGTCCACGAAGTGCCAGGCCTCGGAGGTCAGAACCCACCACAGCAGGACGCTGGCGAGGAAGGGCATGGCCGTGGCCACCATCTCTTCGCCCTCCCCCACGTGCTCCAAGTCCCGCCGGTACCAGTGCGGTGCCAGGAACAGCATGGCCGCAATGACCAGCAGCGGGAAGGCGTGGTGATTTGCCAGCAGTTGGTAGGTTGAGGCCGTCAAGTCCGGGTCAACGATGAAGACCTTGCCAGCGGTCAAGCCAAATGTCACCAGGCCCAGCCAGCGCAGAGCGGCCTGGCGTCGCTGCAGGCCCATGATGAGCATGGTGGCGCCGAAGATCAGCCACACTATGGACAGGGCCATGTGCTGTCCGGCCACGCCGGCCGTGGTGCGCCAGCCGAGGAACAGCCACGCCTCCGAGCTAGCAACCCATAGCAGCAGGCCGGTGGCAGCCACTACCAATGCTGTACCCACGGTGCGCTCTGGATCATCCGCGTCCTTCTTCCTGGCGTACCAGGCTCCGGCCGTATACAGCAGGACCGTAATGGCCAGCAGCGGGCCGGCGTGCGGATTGATGAGCGGCGCATAATCCGGGTCACTCAGGGGTGGGTCCGCACCGAAGATCTTGATAGCTGTTACAGCGAACAGAGCAAGGGCCGCCCAGCGCAGGGAGCCTACGTCGCGGGCCACGCCAATAGCCATGAGCACAGCGCCGAAGATGACCCACACGCCGGATAGTGCGAAGTGCTGCGCCGCCTCGTCTTGGCCAATCTGCCAGCCGACGGACGTCCAGGCTTCGGAACTGACGGTCCAGAACAACAGTACAGTGGCGAAGGTCACCAGACCTGCACCATGCCGGCGCGAACGCCGAAGATGAGCGGTGCCAGAAGTGCCTTCGTTCTAATCTTGGAACTATCCATCGTTCCCGCGTGACTATTTCAGGCGTAGTTCGCCGAACTCCTCCCGGGTCAGGCTACTCGCATGGCCATCAGCATAGCCGACGTTCAGACGTAAGGAGGTGCTATGCCGGAAGGCAGCGGCCTCGTGCCCTCCGAAAAGCATCTCCCCGTCAAACAGCAGGCTCACTTCCGCCGCATCCTCGCTTTGGCTCCGCTGCCCGCCCAGGTGTCTGCTCATTGTGTAACTGCTCTTCCGCTTGCCGGAGCCTTGACGCTGGGCCTTGGGCCGGCTATCGCGCGGACAGAAAAACGTCTCCTCTTCCCTCACATATTGGGAGATCGCCTCAGGCCAACTGTCCGCTGGCGGGAAGCGCCCTTCGCCCTCCTGCGCGTACATTAGTTGCGCGAGAGTCAATTGTTTTACGTTGCTCATACAATGCGTACCAGGTGAGAGCCCTCGTTGGTTCACCCAGAAGTATCCGCTAATCCAAATGTAAAGTCCTATACCCGCGCACAGTATCCCTAGAATGCTGTACAATGCTCCTCTGCCCCGAGAGACCAGAACCAGCACACCCCCGACCACAGTAGCTGCCGCTAGGACTATTGCCAGCGCAGTACCCAAGAGCACCTCTATAGAGGGATGATACGGCCTGAAACTCGGCGTGAACAATCCGGCCAGGATGAAGGCCCAAAGGCCCATTGCTAACACAATGCAGCCGTGATTTCTCTGCTTCTTCTCAGACGCCTGGCTCACCAGACTCACCCCCTCTATCATGAGTAAAACTCTGAGTAGAACTTGGCGTCCCCCCAGCCCCCCGCCATCAACGCCACACCCATGCCCGTCGGATTGAACAGGATCAACCCCATACCTGGTGCTGACTGTCACCCTTCACATGGCCCACGGGCTTGCGCACATCTTTGAGTGTATTTGTCTGCCTTGACCTCCTCGGAAAACTTGCCGAGAGTTGCGCGTGCAACTGCAGGACGCCACACTATCGGATTACTTCGCCATCGGCGAGGAGTGCCGCTTCTCGGGTGTGGCGATTTGTGTGCTTAAGGTGATGGCCACAGGGAGGCCGAAGGTGGCCACGAAGGCCAGGGCCATATAGGTTAGCAATCCGGCCCACGGAGCGGGACCGAGCAGTTTCGTCAGAAGGTATCTCCCCGACAGCACCACGGCCAGAGCGGACACTGCCTTGACAATTTGACCGGTGGGCCTAACCCGCTCCGTATAGCCGCCCACCTGGCCAAGGGCCATGTAGCCTAGTCCGCCCCCTAACAATGCGCCGGCCGTGGGCGGTCCGTTGGCTAAATTTTCACCATATCCATACAGCCTGCAGTTCTCGCTTTTCCTTCAAGGCCAGGACCTTGACGTACACGACCAGTAGGCAAGCGCCTATGGCCAGCCCGGCCAGCACATCTGCCGGCCAGTGCACGTGCAGATATACACGCGAGAATGACACCAATAGGATTACAGCCAGCGCAGCCAGGCGCCAACGCCACGAGCGCAGTTGCAGCGCAATGTACCCCCACACCACGGTTGAAAGCAGCGCATGGCCGCTGGGCATGGAATAGCCATCGGCGGTGGAGAGTGCCAGGGGACGGACAATGTCAGGATACATCACAAATGGCCGGTCAGTAGCGAGTAGTTCCTTGAGCACCGACACGGCGTAGGCCGACAGGGCGAATATCACCAGCAGGCGAAACCCCAGGCGGCGGCTCACGCACAGATAGACGATGATAATCAACGCCAAGTATGCTTCCTCAGATCCCAGGTAGGTGACGGCGCAGAAGAAGCCATCCAGCGCAATATTACGCATAGTCTCCAGGGCCAAGAATAGATGTAGACTATTCATGCTGAACCGCCAAACGCATCAACCGCCGCCGGCGCCTGACATCTGGGTTAGTCGCGCACCTGCCAGATGTGTACAGCAGAGTTGTGGCTGTAATGAGCACCGCCCCGGAAACTACCAGAGAAAGCCGCAGTTCCCGCTTCTGCGTGAAGGCCAGGACCTTGACGTACACGACCGGCAGGCAAGCGCCTATGGGCAGCCCGGTGAAGATGGGTCAGGCTTACCTCGGGGCCACGACGAACACGGCGACACTGAGCGACGCCAGATAGGTTGAATGCACTGTGCCGTGCCACCGGCATTGGAGGTTACCGTCAGACACCTCGTATAGTGCTTCGTCGGGCATCATCACTCCGCATCTTTCGTCAGATGGTATGCAGTTTCTTCAGCCAACTCATCTATGAGGTGTTTGACGGGAACAATTTCGTTGCACCGGTAAGCATTTTCCCCGGCAAAAACAAAGGCCTCATTGGGATTTCCCTCGGCAGCATTCACCAGAACCTTGGCGATGCAATACGGAGCGGTCTTCGGGTCGCAGGTTTTTAGGCATTTATACGTACATTTGAAGGGAACCGAGTCGCCCTGCTTAATTTTCTCTACGAATTCGTTGTTGAGGACTCTTCCCGGCATCCCCACGGGGCTTTTGATAATGGTTGTATCCTCTTTCCTGGCGTCCAGATAGGCTTGCTTGAAACTCACGTGAACATCACATTCGTCCGTGCAAACGAAACGGGTTCCCATTTGAACACCGGCAGCACCTAACGTAATGGCCCGGGCGATATCCTGTCCATCGAAGATTCCTCCGGCGGCGATTACTGGGATATGGGGTTCAAATGAATTGGCAGCTTTGATCACCTCGGCGAGGATTTCATCAAGTGCCGGGACTGTTCCGTTCACTATTTCCTCATACCTGAATCCCAGGTGGCCACCGGCTTTTACCCCTTCTACAATCACGGCATCAGGTGTTTTGTCGTACCGTCTGTGCCATTTCCTGTAGATGAGGTTCAGTGCTCTCGCGGAGGAGACAATAGGGATCAACTTGATGTGTTTCCCGTTCATGAATTTGGGAAGATCAAGGGGAAGTCCTGCGCCACAGATAACTATGTCCACCGCTTCTTCGGCAGCGGTTGTTGCCAGATTAGCATAATTGGAAAGCGCAACCATCACGTTGGCGCCGATGATTCCATCGGTCATGCTTTTCGCTCGCCGCACTTCCTGCCTTAAGGCTTCCTCATTTATTCTGACAAATTGCGATCCCGGATGGTCTTCGAATTTCCCTAAACCAACCGTGGCAATAATGCCCGCACATCCTTCATTAGCCACTGCGGCAGCCAGGTTCGCCTTCGAGACTCTGACCCCCATTCCTCCTTGAATAATAGGTGGGTTGACCTCGAGATCGCCGATCTTGAGTGAGGGCATTTTGCTACGTCGCATAAGTTTTCGCTTTCTCTCAAATGTCGCATTTGGCTTTTAGTCAATGATGTATTCTTCGAGTCTGTGAGCAATTCCTTTTCCGGTGCGCGATGTATGCACAAGCAGCAGCGATCGGCAAGCTTGTCCGGCCCCATCGCCACGGCCGCAGTTGCATCGCACTGTACCCCCACACCACGGTTGGCAGCAGCGCATGGCCGCTGGGCATCGAATAGCTATCAGCGCTGGAGCGTGCCAGGGGATATACATCTCATTATACCAGAGTAAGGCAAGTGTTTCAATCCCTGGGGGATCTGATGAGACTGAGCGCCTCAGCAGCCGCGTTCACTACCACAGGAGTTGGGCCGCCCACATCACTGTCGGCCTGCCGCCTGTTTTCACCACCCCAGGCATCTGGGCGAAGAAGGGAAGAAGCCACTTATTGTCGAACTTCTCATAGATGACGCCACATCATGGGAATTACGATGAAAGTCGCGCTGATAGTTAATCCAAAGGCCGGAAGGCTGCGCGGCGGCCTAGTAGGGCGCCAGGCAGCGCGCCTCATGGCGGACGACGGCTGGCGCATTGAACTCATCGAGACCAAAGCACCAGGGGAAGCCGGCGAACTGGCGCGCGAAGCCACGGAGAGCGGCTATGACCTGGTGGTTGGGGTTGGCGGTGATGGCACGCTATCAGAACTACTCAACGGCCTGGTTGGCACCGGTGTGCCCTGCGGGATTATTCCCTGCGGTACTGGCAACGATTTCGCTAGTTTTGTCGGGCTGAGCGGTGACCTCGTCGGGGCGGTGCGCCAGTTGCTGGATGGCTCGCCCAGGCGCATTGACATGGGACGCTTCGTCGCTACCTCGCGGTACTTTATTAACTCTGTCGGCGTAGGCTTCGACGCCCGCGTCGCGGAACGCATCAATCGTCGCCGGCGCCTGACATCTGGGTTAGTCGCGTACCTACCGGCAGTCCTTGCCGAGTTGGTCTGGTGCCAGCCCCTGGCGGCCGTTGTGGAGGTTGACGGGCAGCGCTACGAGGACGACTGGCTGCTTGTGGCCGTTGCCAACGGATACTCCTACGGTGCCGGCTTCAAGATCGCGCCGCGGGCGCGTTGCGATGACGGCCTGCTGGATGTGGTGCTGGTAGGCATGCGAGGCCGCCTGGCAGTGCTGCGTGCCCTGCCCCGGGTAAGGCGCGGTGCGCATATGAGTGATCCCAAAGTCACCATGCTGACAGCTCAGAACGTGGCAATACGAACGGATCAGCCCTGCCCGGCGTTGGTGGACGGCGACGTGCGGGCTCAGACGCCGCTTGAGATTGAAGTTGCGCCCGGTGCTGCCCTGCTATGGATGCAAAGCAAATGAATGACATTGAGGCCATGAGTCGTCGGGCCGGTACCAGAGCTGCCGGCACACGGCCCATGTTCAAAGGAGGCCCAAAGAGATGCTGCCGATGGAGCTTAAGCGTGCGCCTTCCTTAATCAGCTTCAGCAGGATACTGCTGGTTGGTGTGTTGTGGTGGTTGGCTCTGGTACTGCCCCGGGAGAACGTGCTATTCGCAGTGGTCTTTTTGGTCTGTGTCGCCACCGATGCTGTGGACGGCTACGTCGCCCGTAGGTGGCAACTGGAGTCTGCACTGGGCGCGAAGCTGGACAACATCGCTGACACGCTGGTGTACCTGTCCCTCGTCCCGTGGATCTACCTGCTCATACCCGAGCTGCTGCTTGGCAACTTGGTGGTCATCGGGGTCATACTGGCCATTTATCTGGCGGACCTTGCCCTTCAGTACCTACGGCACGGCAAGCGAGTCCCGCTGCATCTGTTTTCGGGCAAGCTCGCCTCTGCGTTGCTGTTTCTATTCATCCTGCACTCGCTTGTCTTTGATGTCAATCCGTTCCTAAAATGGCTGACCTTCGGGGTCATCTTCTTCTGCTTGTTCGAGGAGATATATCTGCTTACCACGAGACGCGACCTGGACGAAACAGTTATTTCAGCCTTTATGAAACGCCGGCGGGCCGGCGTCTAAATAGCAGGAGTCGCCGAGCATAGAGACTTTCAGCGGGGTGTGAATGCAGACCATACGCCACCTGGACCGAGAGATTCTTTTCTTCCTGAACCATCTGGGGGCAGAAGGACTCGCCCGCGAGGTGTTTATCCGCTTGCTGGCCACCGGCCTGATGTACCTGCTCGCGGCCATCGTGCTGTACCTGTCCTTGAAAAAGCCGGCTGGCCGTCAGGTGCTCTTTTGTGCCCTGGGCAGCGCGTTCGTGGCTTTGCTGGCCGGCAAGATCATCAACCAGATCGTGACCGGCGACCGACCGTTTGTCCTGTTTCCCAAGGATGTGCGTCACATTGAACTGATCGTGCGGCCTGACTCCTTCCCCAGCATCCATGCCGTGGTCGCCTTTGGCCTAACCGGCGGAGTGCTCTTGGGCCGGTATCGGCTGGGGGCCGTCATAATGCTGGCGGTCTCACTGCTGATAATCACCGCGCGGGTGGCAGCCGGGGTGCATTGGCCGTCCGACGTTGTCGGCGGCGCGCTCACCGGGCTGGCCATGGCCGCCATCTTCGTCACAATCCAGCGCCGCTACTGGCCCCGGCTGGGGTTAGGAAGAGGCGAAGAAGTTCAGTGCAATGGAGGGCAAGAGGTGTGAATCGTGGGCTGTGGCGCTCTTCAGCAACAGCGAACTGAGGAGCCGCCTGCGGCGCCACCGATTTCTTTTATTCCCAGAAAGGCAAACCGGCAAGTGAGGAAGTGATCTGTCAGGCACGAAGTATAAGTACATACAGGAATCTTATGGAGAACCTCGAAGCCCGAGGCTCCGAAAAGGAGAAATACTGCCATGCGGCTGCTTCTCAATTTCCTGGTTCGCGCCCTGTTCGGTGCTGTTATTCTGGGTATTCTGTTCGGGATTGGGTATATCGGGGGGTGGCCGTTCTTCGTCGTTATCGCCCTGGTGACGGTCTTCGCGCTCCACGAGTATTACTCATCACTTCGTGTCAAGCAGATACGCCCCAACGCTAAACTGGGATCGCTGTGCGCCTTGCTCATTCTTATCATCGCCCAGTACAGTGAGAATGTGCGCCAGTCTTTGATCCCAGACGGCGGGGCCGCAGCGCTTGGTCTGGAGGATTTGAATGTCATCATCGGAGCGCTGCATCTCACCCTGCTGGTCTTGCTGTTCTGCGTCGCGGGGACGCTGGTCTGCCAGTTCAAGATGCGGCCGGGCCAGTCGCAGGTTGTCAATGCCGCGACCACGGTGTTCGGTGTAGTGTATATCGGCCTGCTTTTTTCCTTCGTACTGCACATGAGGTACGTTGATGTTCCCGCGCTGATGGGCTATGAACCCAGCCACGAATTCGGGCGCCGTCTGGGTGCTCTGGTCTTCGTCATCGCGCCCATCTGGATGTGCGACACGGCTGCCTATCTCGTGGGGAACCTGTGGGGCCGAGTGAAACTGGCACCCGCAATCAGTCCCGGCAAGAGTGTGGAAGGCTCCGTCGCCGGACTGGTTGCTGCCATCATTGGTGCCCTGCTGGTAGGGGCATGGCTGGGCATTCCCGTTGGCGACTCCGCTCTCCTCGGCGCTATGATGGGAGCGGTGGGGCAACTCGGGGACCTGGGCAAATCAGTGTTGAAGCGCGACATCGGGATCAAGGACTTTGGTACCATCTTTGGGCCCCACGGCGGCGTGCTGGACCGTTTTGACTCGATGCTGTTCAGCATGCCCCTGGTCTACTGGTACTTCTGGTTTGCAATCATGAAGGTTAGCGGGATGTAAGCGGCCCCTCACAACACGCGCTGGGAGAGCCCACCAGAGGAGGAAGACAGATGAGTACGATTGGAGACACTGACGAGGGCAAAGCCAGGTCATCGGTCTGGCCGGTGTATCTGGCGGCAGCAATAGTGGCGCTCGTAAGTCTGGGACTTTTGACTAGGGTCATTCAGATATGGATTGCCGGTTACTATCTTGACCTGCCCTTCAGGGTCGCGCTCTGCGGAATATGGGGCTTTTTAGGACTTCTCACAACGTGGGGGCTGGTTCGCCTACGTCCGTGGGGGTGGTGGTCTGTAGTTGTATGGAGTGTTATTCCCCTGGGGGTTTTCGGGGTATTCATTCTGTTTCTTGCGGTCTGGGGTGGAGATTCAATAACAACTACAGCGCAGGCGAACAGCATCATCCTACTTGTGTCAATTCTCTACGCAACATGGGTAGGCACAATTGCCCTGCTCGTGTGGCTGCTGGCAACGCGGCGGCGGTTGTTCTTTCCAGAGAGGAGGTCACTGTGAACAAATTGATTGCTGAAGAAAAGATTGGTTCCGGCGTGCTCCGCACCCTGCAAGGTGATATAACTTTAGCCCAGACCGAGGCCATCGTCAATGCTGCGAATTCACACCTGAAACATGGTGGCGGTGTGGCCGCAGCCATCGTCCGCCGCGGCGGCAACGTCATCCAGGAAGAATCTGATAGAATCGGCTTTGTGGCGGAGGGCGAGGTCGCCGTTACCACCGCCGGGGCTCTGGCGGCTCAATACGTGATTCACGCTGTCGGGCCCAAGGGCGGTGATCCCGAAGGCGATAAAAAATTAGAGAGGGCTGTAGGCAATAGCCTCACGAAAGCCGAGGAACTGGGTTTGGCGAGCGTTTCGCTGCCCGCCATTAGTTCGGGCATATTCGGCTTTCCCAAAGGCCGGTGTGCCGAAATACTGATCGCCACCGCGCGCAGGCATCTATCTGATAACCCCGACAGTTCGGTCAAGCAAATTGATTTCGTCCTATTTGATGATGAGACGGCACGGATATTTCATGACACACTGCGCGGTTGAGTTCGCCATAGCGCCCAGGCGGCGGGGCTTAATGAAACCGTCGGACTTCCGCAGGCTACTGGGGCCCGCAGTCTGCGCCCACGCACGGGAGCGAGGAGAACCTTGAGGTGACGGCTGCTTCCTGTTAGATTCTTTCCACCTTGAAGATTACCGGACGGAAGCCGTCGGTGCAGCAGGTGATGAAAACCCCGGGCTGCACGCCCACAAAATCCCCGCCCCGGGCGAGGGTCATCACATACTTCTGGATATCAGCCCAGGCCCAACTGCAAAAGCCCTCGGGCATATTGACGCCCTCGGAGACGAATTGCTGCCCATCAGTGAAGCGCTCGCAAGGCTCCCAGGGGCCATCGGCATACTCGTCCACCAGGTCCTGATGAAAGAGCCGCCGCAGTACTGTTATCTTAACCTTTGCATCCATAGCCTATTTGCTCCTTTGACGCTGATGTTAGTGTTGTGTATCCAGGAATGTCTCGGTGCCGCAGTAGGGGCAGACGACGGCACCCTTGCCGGCCAGTTCCAGCCGTCCGCCACAGTGGGGACACTGCCCCTCCGGTAGGTCAGCAGCCTGGGCTGAGTACAGCTCCCGCTGGTTCCAGTTGACGTAGCCAGTGAATAAGCGCTTGTTAACCAAGTCATAGACTGCTCGCCGAATTTGCTGCTCATCAGTTCCCAGTTCAAACGCCAGTCGCCCCAGGTCGACGTGGCCCCGAGTCTCCACTGCGCCTAATATCTGCTGTTGGAGGTCGATTTGGACCATCTGTTGGGCTTCTTGCGTTCCCCGCGCGCGTAGGTAACCACCAATACCTCCCAATATCAGGGCGGGTACAACCCCGAATAGTCCGACACCTAAGATCATCGCCGGTACATCAGTCTTGCCCGCGTATACTCCACTGACAAAAAACAGCCCCCACAAGCCCAGCCAGCCAAAGGCGATGATAAATAGAGCCAGACTCCAAGCACGGGAGGTATTCATATTGACACCTGGACGATACTACTACCTACCAGAACCGAGTTACCACTGGGCAAACGACAGTTGGAGTGACTTTTCGTCGTAGTACCTAATCAGACCTTCTCTGGCCTGTACTATGGTAACAATTAGAGGTACGTGCCCATCGTCGTAGAAGCTGGAAGTGCCCTGGAACCAGCCAGTGCGCGGAGATATTACACTGTTAGAGATAAGACTGGGAGCCACGGAATAGGGCCCAGCCAGGACTATTCTGACCAGTAAGGTTGGACTTTGATGTAGTTAAACATAAGTTCCTGGCCGATGGGGCCACCTGGTTCTTCTTCGCTCTGCCAGTCTGAGATTGATAGCGTAGCGGTCTGGCCCTCGGCGCGGAACACGCGGTAGTGATAGTTCAGCCAGCCTTTCTTATCTCGCGTGCGGCCCAGATGAGTAAAGCATTTGTCCGGGACCAGAGTGGCATTGTCCAGTTTGATCATAACAGCGTGCTTCTCCTTCTTGGACATATCCTGGTGATCAGCGCTGAACAAGCGCAACGAATACAGCCTGCCGGGTTCCAGGCCCTTGATTTCCTGTGAGAAGACATTCGGGCCTTGGTCGGAGCGGGTGGTGACAATGACTGTGTCACCCGCACTGACCCGGTTGTACCGTCCCTGCCGGGTACCGAATCCGGGGATGATGTCAAAACGAATGGACTCTTCGTCTGCTGGCTTCAGGCTCCAACCCTGACCGTGCTGCTCGAAATCGGGATTCTGAATGTGGGTGAGCAGGTAGGGGTCTTTGCTGAGCATCTCGGTGTGGCCTTCAATGCCGTAATGCCGGAAAAGCCGCGCCACCCAGCGCACTGTCTCCTCGTCCGCGTAGCTGGAACGGTACACCCCCAAACCGTGCACATTGCCGTAGACCGGGTGAGTGGCGACCATCTGGAACTGCATGTCCAGATAGGTCTTCACGTTGACATTGGGCAGTGTCGTTGTCATCCAGGGCGGTCCGCCGGTCACATACCCATAGAAAACTACGATCACATTGTCTATCAAACCGGGAAAGCATTTCTCGCCGGCCACCGGCTCGCCCACCAGTTTATCATTCATGTTCAACCAGGCCTCGAGTTCAGTTCGCCGGTCTTTAACATAGCATTCCCAGAGGACTGCGCTCCCGTGCTTGTTAAGTATCATTAGCAGCTCGCGGCCATCGGCTTCGGTGTAGCCGCCGCGCATTCCGTGAACCAAGTCGAACAGCGCATAGTCATACGTGTGCGTGCTTTTGCCTTGGAAGCGCGGCTCAGAGAGAGCTTTATCAATCGCCTGGGCCCAGATCGCGCAGCCCTCGTCAGATGCCGAGAATTCGTCCAGCACGCAGCCGTCGCCGTGCGAATGCGTGAAGCCATAGCCGCTGGTGAGTGCTTCATAAGCAGCGTCAACCTTGGATTGACCTTCGTGGGGATTCTTGTAAACCGAAACTGCCACATTCCCCAGGAATCTCCTCCCTTTAGCCTTCCACTTTGCCACATACGGCGCGTCGGGATCCCCCACGAGCACAAAGGTACTGGTGTGCGGGTAGACGTAGCGCTCTTCGAACTCTCCCGCGTAGGGACCAAACTCGGCGATGTGGGGAGTAGACGGCGTGTAGTCGTAGACTGTCTCGGCCACCGCCCGCACGATCAAATCCTGGACCACCGGGACTGTAATTGTGTACTTGCCCTCGGGTAGGTAACGCATGGTCTCATACGCATCGCCGTAGTCTTGCGACAGCGTCACATTCATCACTTCTCTCGCGCCTTCGGCGACCAGCTCCACCTCCGCCAAGCCGCGATTGGCAATGTAGACCCAGCCTAACCGGGGATTGACAAAGGTATAATCGGCTCCCGACGAGTCAGACCCGGGTACACGCAGAAGTTCGGTCACCAGGTTGTTGAGTTTTTTTGTGCTCTGTGGTCCTCTGGGAAACTGGCTGGCCCCGGGCCAGGATAGCCGCTCGGTGCCGGGAACGCCAATCCTTTTCCCACCAACATCGCGCGCGATTGTCCGGATGATGTACTCTCCGCGTTCCAATTCCGGCGCATTGAGCACCACCAGCGTTCGGCCTAAGTCATTGAACTGCTTTACAGAGTCGGCAATGAGGGCAGGGGCGTTGTAGGAGTGAGTCGGGTAAACACTTACGTCAACAGTGAGATTGTCCAATGGCTGGCCGAGACGCGCCGCGTCAACTTCAACCAGTATCTGGCCGCGACCAGGCAGGGGAACAGGTGAGGCAATGACGCTGCTCGTGATGTTAGTGGTGCGCAACTCCGCCAGGACTTCCTCGTATGTTAGGGCGTGGTTGTGGAGTCTCACCTCGGCGACTTTGCCCTTGAAGCGTTTGGCGTAGTCGGGCGGCTCCCATCCCTCGGCCTGTCTGGCATCTGCGATCCAGAACTTCCCACCCGGCGGCAGCGGGCCGTCGCGCCTGGCCACGTTCCGCAGTACGCCGTCAACATAGACACGCTGCACCCTACCATCATACGTTACGGCCAAGTGCACCCACTTGCGGAACGGCAGCAAGCCGGCATAGCCGGCGGGCACGAATATCTCCGAGACCTGCTGGCCGATCGCGTAGTTACCGTTGCCCAAAATCGGCACCGCCAGCCAGACGCAATAGATGGGCTCCGCATAAACCCAGGCCTCCAAGGTGAAGGCATCGCGCAGGTCCAGGGTGGGGCCCGCGCCGCAGTTCACATAATCATCCACGCCGTCGAAGTGCAGCGCCCAGCCGCTGCCATTCCGGACCCATTTGGCTCCGTGGATTTGGCCGTGGTTGTTGTTCCCGCTGTGGTCGCGCAGTACATCGCCAGAGCCTTCCTCAAAGGTGTAGTGAGCCACCAAGCCGTCCTGTGTTGCGAAAGTCACACCAGAGACGAGAAGGCACAGGAACACCAAGTAGATTACAACAAAAGATGAGTTTACCATCTGCCTACCCCCTGACGAATGTATTGAACTACGATTAGATGTCTGCACCGAGTGAATAAATGGTCATCATCACTGTGTTATGGCGTCGTCAACAGCCATGTCATTGTCTAATTAGTCGGTTACCGCGGCTTGCAGACTGGCCTGGAAGATGTCCAGGCTCTCTTGGACCTGCTGCTCGGTTATGACCAGGGGCGGGGCTACCCGGATGACATTACTGTACATACCGATAGGCGCAATCATAGCCAGCCCTCGCTGATAAGCCTCATAGATAACCTGACGGGCTATGTCCGGCGCGGGTGTCTTGGACTTCTTATCGGTAACCATCTCCAGGCCGAGCACCAGCCCCTGCCCGCGCACATCGCCCAGTCGTTCGACCTGGCTTTTCATTTCGGTAAAGACATCAAGCATCATCTGGCCCATTTGGGCAGAGTTGGTCACCAGATCTTCCTGCTCAATTATATGTATTGCAGCCAGCGCCGCCCGGCAACTGAGGGGATTGCCGCCGTTAGTGGAGCCCATTGAACCAGGGGGCAAAGCATCCATTACCTCGCTTGTACCGACTACCGCGGAGCAGGGCACGCCGGAGCCCAGGCCCTTGCCCAAGCATATCAGGTCGGGCTGGATGTCATAATGTTCCAAAGCAAACATCTTACCCGTGCGGCCAAAAGACGATTGCACCTCGTCAAGTATGAAATACATTCCTTGCTGGCTGCGCCATTGATCAAGTCCTTCAAACCAGCCAGCCGGAGGAATGATGCTACCGGCTCCCCCCTGGTACGGTTCGGTGATGACCGCACACATCTGTCCGCAACTCTCTTTGGATACTACCCAATCAATGTACTCTAAGCACTTCAGCCCGCAGGTCTCGGGGCTTTCCTGCCCCAAGGGACATCGGTAGCAGTAGGGGAAAGGCGCGTGGATGAAGCCCGGCACCAAGGGACCGTAGCCCTGCTTGACGCCCAAGGAACCACCCGCTGAGGCTGCTCCCAACGTGCGGCCATGAAAAGCGCCATGAAAGCCCAATATTTCCCAGCCTTCGTGAGCCCGGCGAGCGGTGCGCAGCGCTGCTTCTGTGGCGTCACTACCTGTGGTCACCAGGAACGCCTTCTCCAGATAATCAGGAGTAATCTGCACCAGTTTCTCCGCCAACTTCACTCGGGGACCATTAAGGAAATCATAGCAATTAAACAGTTTTTCCGCCTGGTCTTTGACCTGCTCAACGTAGTAAGGGTGGCAGTGGCCCACGTTTGTCACCAGGACTCCACTGCACCAATCCAGGAACTGGTTGCCATCCACATCCACAATTTCGCAACCTTGCGCGCGTTCCCATACCAGCGGCGTCTGGTAACCAATGGAGCGTGGCTCGTACCGTTGTGATTTCTCCAAGTACTGCTGTGCCTTAGGGCCAGGCAGTTCCGTAATAATCTTAGGCATCTACTTCACTTCCCACTCTTAAAAGTGATTCTCATAATGTTAAATTGATCCGCCGGGCCCAGATAATCCAACCCCCGTCCACTTGCAGCACTCCTGACGTATCAATGACTGCACATCGTGGTGGCCCGAATCTGCACCAATAATATCACTAATTGGGGTCTTGTACAAGCGAAGAAATAGATTGCTAAAAGATGTAAACTGGTGTCCCTACCGGGACCAGTTGGTAGAGCACTTTGGCATCGCTACGGTGCTGGCGGATGCAGCCGTGCGAGGCGGGGCGGCCTAATCGGTAGTACAGATTAGGCGAAGTGGCATGAATACCGTGGCTGCCGGTAGAGGTGATCTGCAGCCAATAGGGCATTGTCACGTCATAACGGCGGCTGCGGGGGCGGCGCGATTTTCTAAATACCTGACCCATCGCGCCGCGGCGGGGGCTGTAGTCACCTGGCGTCATCGTCGGTGTACTATAACCGCGCCTGGCTGTAGAGATTACATGCATGCGAACAATGCGGCCTTCTTCATAATAGTACAGACGCTGCTTGCGCTTGATAATGGCTATGCAGGTATCCGGTAGGTCTACCAACTCGCGGGGCCGAAACCGCACCACACGCTCAAAGTCGGCTAAGCGCTGATCATTAACGCCAAAACCGGCAATGCGCAGCCGGAAGCAAGTAGCATCAATCCAGGGAACTGTCCACTGAATAGACCCGGTATTGGGAACCCGGTCAGCAATGACCTCACCAAAACTACCGCGCGGGCGGCCTCCCAGAGGGCAGTTGCCGCCGTAATAGTAGAGGCGCACCCAGTAAAGAAGCCCAGTAGCCTCCCAGCGTATGATTACGGTTGACCCCTCAGTCCACTCCTCATCTGGCCGGGGCGAGAGGAGACTGATGGACGGAGTCAGGGGCAAGTGGCGGACGGCTCCGACGCCGAGGGCGAGATCACGACTAATCGGCGAGCACCAAGCCGCCTCTTGCTCGGCTGCATAGAGTGAAGCCACACAGCAACCTGCGACCCTACACCCGACTACAGTTACCAGCAGCAGTACCCTACCAATGCCGGTTACTCGTCGCGACTGTGGACACATATCCGTGGCTTTCTGAGAGAGTGAACTGTCGCGATGCTTGTCAGTTAGTCAAATTTGTGCTTAGCCGCGCGAATCTCGGGATGACGGTGGAAGCCCAGTTCCTGTCGCTCACTTCGGGCCACATCACGAAAAGCCCCCTCATTATCCATAGCTAACGCCCGGGTGTACAATTCTGTGTAGTCTGAAACATTAGTAATGCGCAGTTCTTCATGATGAAACATTACATAGGCGAGTTGTGGGGCATAAGGGGCCTCATCAAACCGGCCGTCGGCGGCACGCATGATCATATCTCGTGCTGTCCGCCGAGCGGGCGCTGTTATGGGACTGGTGCACCACTCGAAAGTATAGTTACTGCTCAAGTATTTCGCTACTCTCGCCGCCTGCATCTGCAAACGGCTATCAGTGGCCAATGCCAGCGTCAACATCATCTGCAAAAAACCGCGCTGCACCTCAGTGTGCCGGGGCAGCACCAGGTACTTACGGCCACAGACTACTTTGCGATAAGCCTGCTGGACGGCGCGGCGCACCGGGTCGGTAATCTTAAGGCTACGGACCTCCTGCTGGGTCCATTGCGCCATCTGCTGGGTCATTTGCGCCAATTGCTCGCCGACTCGTTGATTATGTATTGCGGCTGCGGTAGTTTCTCGCATCTACTGTTCCTCTCAATTGTGTATGTCCAAAAGATTCGCTCAATCTCCGGCGGCAGGCTTAGGGAGGTGCGAACCCGGGTAGCCCATCAGCCCGGTTGCCAACAGGCAACTGACCACCACATAGATGCCAATGCCTACGAGCATAACAGTGCTGAAGCCAACCAGTTTAGCCAAGATCATCGCCGCCACTGAGCCTACTACTGAGGTCAAACCATTGATGCCCCACAACCAGGGCACGATGTCAGCGTTGGCCGTACCCACCAGCCTAAGGCCACTGGGGAAAGGGATGCCCAGGCAGAAGCCTATTGGTAGGAGAATGGCCATAGCGCCCAGTGAGCGGAGGCGGATGTCAAGAGACATAGTCGCTGAGGTTAGCAAAGGCAACAAGAGATGCACCGCCAAAGTCAATGTGGCTGCGCCAGCTGCGGCCCACGCGGCCCGTGCGGCTATCGCCCTGTTCGTCCATCTCTGGCTTACCAAACTGCCGATGCCGCCACCGACCAGCAGTGAAAACAATATCACTGACAAAGTCAATACAGGATAGCCAAGATATAGAATCAGTCGCTGAATCAACACCACCTCCAGGAGCATAAAGCCCGCCCCCAGTAAAGAAAAGTATAAAACAGCCAGCACAAATTGTCTACCAGAGATGACTCGCGGCGATTTACTACTCAACCAACCCCAGGCGAGGGCGGAAAGGATAAGAGCGCTTATCAGGACAAGCCACACAAATCGGCGGAACTGGGCCGGAATGCCGAAGCTTATGTCCCACACAAAGGGACGGTCGTCAGTGCAGGGCATAAAGTTAATCCTCTGCCCGGCCGGATATCCCTTCCAGGTATTGTACTTGGCAACGAACTCTCGCGAGGTCAACTCGTGGTGACTCAGCCAGCGAAACGGTACCGACTCATAGGCGCCCGGAAAGAACGCCGGCACCAGGCCCAGGCCCACTACTTGCTCCCCTAAATGCTGTGACTGTGCGGCAGTGAAGGGCTGTCGGGACATTATCAACAGATGCCGGTAGGGCCCGGCGTTGCGGTTCACTTGCGGGACACTGGCAACGGCCAGGTAGTTCATCGCCTGTTGACCTGAGACGTCCTCAACTTGCTTGATGACCTCTCGGGCACTTAGTAAGGCACGTAACAGTATCGCCGGATGTTCACAAACAAACGCCAGACGCCCTGAGGGAGATAGATGGCGGAAGTATGCTCTGAAACCTTCCCGTGTATGAGCATAGCTTTCCGTCACGGCCAGAGAACTGCTTGCAGTGACGCCGGTTTTAGTCAAAGCCATATATATTAAATCATATTTCTCGGCCGATCGGCTAACGAAACTGCGCCCCTCACCGACACAGACATTGACGTTTTCATAATCATACACCGGCCCAGCGAACTCCCGGAACTTTCGTACAATCTTCAGCATAGAAGGATTCAATTCCACGCCATCAATCTGCTGGGCGCCTACCGCCAAGGCCATCAACACATCCAGTCCCCCACCAGGACCAATCAGCAATACTTTGTTGGGCCGTTGAGTGCGGAAGGGCAGAAAGCCGATAAAATCCGCGCACCGTTGCTGGATGCCACTTAGGTCGCCCGCGAAGTGTATCATGTTGGTGGGCACTTCGCCATCGGTGTATATGAGCAGATCACCACCTTTGTGGAACTGGCCGTCAGGTCGGGCATAGGCCACTACGTCGGTACGGGCGAAGGCATTCCACTCACTATATATGATTCGGGCTTTGGCAGACGGGTCACCTAATTCGCGATACAGCGACTTGGCAGCAGGATAGGCTGCCCGAGGAAGGTGGGGCAAATCAATCCAGCGCCTACTAAGATTGCCTACTAAGGCTGCTATCAGTAGCACCATCAGTACACCGGTAGCAACCACGGCAAGGGTGCGTCGGCTAAGATACGCGACGATTAGCGCTGCTGCAGCGGCCAGTACTCCACAGATAATGGGAGTGTTGATGCCGCCGGCCAACTGGAGGAAGACAATTACCAGTAGGCTCCCCAGGGCAGCGCCGCTGAGGTCAGCAAAGTACAGATGACCACTCCAGCGGGTATATTGGGCAAAGGCGTGACTAAGAAAGATGCCCGCAAATACGAACACGGGCAGGCACACCGCGGTTAGCACCCACACTGAAGTCAGATGAGCCGATAGCGGGGTGGAGAACAATACCAGTACGCTTGACGGGGCCAAAATAGCCAGCCCGGCGGCGGCTACTATGAGTACGCCCGCCGGTTGGGTGGCGGCGGCTTTGTGGCGAATGATAAAATCAATCAGACCACCGACGCCCAGACCGCAGGTGGCTAAAGATACAGCCAGGAAGACAAAATGGTAATGCAGAAGCACTGAAAAGGCTCGAGTTAGGGCTATCTCGAAAGCCAGCATGCTGAGAGTCACGATGAAGATGGCTACCAGCAATCCCCGGGATGGTCGCGAGGAGGCAGGTAGATTACTGACGGCGGAGGCGGACGCAGGCAACTATGTCGGGTCTCCTTCGGCGCCTTGGTCAACCGTGGCCTCAATCCGCTGGACTTCTTCACTCTTCACATTCTGAGTGTGCCGGCATTTCGGATATCCGGAACAGCCCAAGAACGGCCCGCGCCGTCCATAACGTAGCACCAGCTTCTGGCCACAGTCTGGGCAGTCTATGTCGGTCGGAACCGGCTTCTTGCGTGGTTCCTTCGGCGATGAACCAGGCAGTGGCCGCGTATAGCGACAATCGGGATAGCCACTGCAGCCAATAAACGCCTGCCCGCGCCGATTGGTACGTTTGACCAATTCCTGGCCACATTCAGGGCACTTCTCGCCAGTGGGCTCCGCAGGCTCCTTTTTCCCCAGGACGTCCTCCAACAGGTCTCGCTTGTAGGTGCAATCGGGGTAGTTTTCACAGCCCGCGAATTTGCCATACGTCGAGTACTTTTCGTACAGTTGACCGCCACATTCAGGGCACTTCTCTCCCTCCAGGGGTTTAGGGCCCGCCTCAATTGCCTGCTGCAGACTGGCTTCAAACTCGGGGTAGAACTCGTGGAGTAGCGTGACCCATTCGCGCTGACCACTCTCTATGGTATCCAAGTCTTCTTCGACCCGGGCTGTAAATTCAATATCCATAATATTGGGGAATCGTTCCACCAAGTAGTCACTGACCGCGAATCCCAGCGGCGTCGGCAAGAAGGCGCGTTTCTGCATTCGCACATAGCGGCGCTGGCGCAGCGTCTCAATGATGGGAGCATAGGTGCTGGGGCGGCCGATACCATTCTCCTCCAGGGCCTGCACCAGACTCCCCTCGTTGTACCGAGGCGGGGGCTGGGTAAAGTGTTGCTCAGGGTCAAGATCAACCAGTCCTAACTCCTGGTCTACCTTCAACGGCGGTATTTGCGCCTGCTGCTTTTCTTTCCTATCCGGAAGTACCCGCAGGAATCCGGGGAACTTGACCGTAGAAGTGGCAGCCCGCAGCCCGTAAGGTCCGGCGCTGATGTCCACACCGTACTGATCGTAGACAGCTGCCTTCATCTGACTGGCCACGAACCGCCGCCAGATAAGTTCATATAGAGCGGCTTGGTCCTTGCCCAGAAATTGCTTCATTTTATCAGGCTCGCGATAGACCGAGGTCGGCCTAATACACTCGTGGGCTTCCTGGGCGCCTTTAGCCTTCTTACCGCGGACGCCTTTGCCAATATATTCTTCGCCAAAGTGCTCTCGGATATATTTACGGGCCTGGCTTTGCGCCGGCTTGGCTACCCGGGTGGAGTCGGTGCGCATATAGGTGATCAACCCTACGGTGCCCTCGTTAGTGTCAACGCCCTCATAGAGTTGCTGGGCGAGCCGCATCGTCTTGCGCGCCGAGAAGTGCAGGTCCGAGGCTGCCTGGCGCTGTAAAGTGGACGTGATAAACGGAGGCCAGGGCCGCCGCTTTCGGGTTTTATGTTCAACCTCGCTTACAATAAACTTTTGCGGGCGCAGCTCGTCAATTACCGCCTGGGTCTGCTCTTCGTTAGCCAGGGCGATGTCTTCATCATCTTTAGTCTTCAGTTCGGCGGGAAAGGGCGGCAAGTCTTCATCGGCAGTCAGCAGCGCCTCAATAGTCCAGTATTCCTCAGGCTCAAAGGCGGCAACTTCTCGCTCGCGGTCACAGATTAGGCGCAGAGCTACCGATTGCACGCGTCCGGCACTAAGGGCCGAGTCCCGACCTTTGCTGCCTATCTTTTTCCACAACAGCGGACTCAATTTATAGCCGACCAGGCGGTCCAGGATGCGCCGGGCCTGTTGGGCATTGACGCGGTTGAAGTCTATCTCTCCCGGATTCTGCAGAGCCGCCCGGACCGCCTCCTCGGTGATCTCGTTAAACTCGATGCGTCGGGCATCAGGCAGGTCCAGAGCCTCCATCAGATGCCAGGCAATGGCCTCGCCCTCGCGGTCGGGGTCGGCGGCCAGGTATACCTGCTCTATTCCTTCAAGTTCCTGACGAATTTTGCTTAGCGTCTTACGCTGGCGAGGAATTATCTGGTAATGAGGTTGGAAGTCATTGTCTATATCTACCGCTATGTCGTCCTCGGGCAAGTCGCGCACATGACCCTTGGATGACAGCAGTTTGTACTCATCACCCAGGAATCGGGCGAGGGTGCGGGTTTTAGTAGGTGATTCAACTATGATCGCTGCTTTCTTTGCCACAAAATCTCACCTGCACATTAGTTCAACCGGACGAAAGTATTCCCGGGGAAACGGCGGACCAAGTCCTTGACTTCTAACAGCATTAAGGCCGAGGTAACTTGGGCTGGCCGCCGGCCGCAAGCCTCAGCAATCTGGTCAATATGAATCGGCTCGTGACTAAGGGCCTCGTACACTATCTTTTCATCGCCGTGAAGTTCAACTTCAAGCGGCTCAGGGCGGGCCGGTACGGCTTGCAGCAGTATGCCCAGGCCGTCAACGATATCTTCGGCCACCTCAACCAGTTGGGCCCCGTCTTTAATCAGGGCATGACAACCGCGGCTGGTGGGGCTATTGATGTCGCCCGGGACGGCAAAGACCTCCCGGCCCTGCTCACCGGCCAGTCGGGCAGTAATCAATGCCCCGCTTTTGGCCGGGGCCTCCACTACTGCTGTCCCCAGGCTCAGGCCGCTTATCAGACGATTGCGAGCCGGAAAACGTTCGCGAAGTGGCCGAGTGCCAAAGGCATATTCAGTCACCACTGCCCCGGATTCGGCCAGACGCTGGCGCAAAGATTTATGGGAAGTCGGATAGGTAATATCAGGTCCGCAGGCGAGTACGGCTATACTACGGCCTCCGGCCTCCAAGGCTCCCTCGTGGGCCTCACCGTCAATCCCTACGGCCAGGCCGCTAATTATGGTAAAGCCGCGCTGCGCCAGGTTGCCGGCCAGTCGCCGGGCTACTGTCCGCCCGTAAGGAGTGCACTTGCGCGTCCCGACGATGGCTACCGCCAGTTCGTCGGACTTGGTAATCTCTCCCTGGACAAACAGCATCGCCGGGGGAGTACGAGTTTCTTTGAGTAGAGGAGGGTAGTTATCGTCATTGATGGTTAGAAGGTGGATGCTGAAGTCAGCACACTTCTGCCGCAGCGAAGGCAAGTCCGTTTCCCGTTGGGCGCGGCGCAATTTCTTAATATGGGCTGTGGTAATTCCTTCCGCCTGAGATAGTTGGTTATCAGACGCTGCTATTATCTCCTCGGCTGAGCAAAAGGCCGCCAGCAATTGGCGCTGGCGCAGTGCCGAGAGCCCACTGGCATTTAGTAACAGCCATGCATCTATGTCGTTAGGCATTTGCGTGGGTTCACTCTACTGTGAATAGTCGCGTCCTAAAAGCGTCACAAGAGGCCGAAGCCTCTTGTTACTTGCCAAGCCAATGCGAACATCGCGTAGTCTGGGCCGCAGGTATGTATCTCTTGGCCAGATTAGGCCTTCAGCAGCGCTACTGCTGGGATGCGGAGGATGACTCTTCCTCGCTCGCCGGGATTTCGTCCCCAACCGGCTCCTCACCCGCCGATGACTTTGCTTCCGCCAGTTGTCGCCCTAACTGGTCAATCTGGGTACGCTGCTGCTTTATTCTATCGGCTAATTCTTGGAGTTTGGCTTTGGCCTTCTGAACTTGAGCGCGGGCCTGGTTGGCAGTGGCTTTTTGCCGGGCCCACTCGCCCCAGGCGGCGATGGCCATAAACACAGCTCCCAAGCCAGCACCGATCAGCGGCAGGTAGCCCAGAGGCAACTCCTCAACCCACCGCTGGCCCTGCGGCCCTGGAGGCCATACCCCGCCGCAGACTTCGACATAGCCGGGATTCCAGGATATAAATAAAGCTGCATAGCCGATTATGACTATCAGTATCAATACCTTCAGGATGACGTTGATCATAGGTAATCACTCTCCCCGCTATTGCTATTGGTGACCAGGTTCCTACTTCAGTCAACTGGACGCCCTTATGGAGCGTTTCTTGTGTTATTTAGTACGGTGGCTGCCCGTAACCCGGGGGACCGACAGGTCCGGGCATAAGTGGACCACCAGGAGGGCCCAGACCAGGTCCATACCCGGCCCCCGGTCCATAAGGACTAGGTCCATATTGGGGTGCACTGGGCACTTGGGGCACCATTAACGAGTTATCTACCACGAAGAACAATTGCGTTCCTCCTTGGTTGCCACTCCAGTCTGATATCAGGGCCACTAAGTGATGCTGGCCATCGGGATAGTTCCTGGCGACCTCCTCCCTGGACTCATATATCCACCACAGTAGCCCTTCCTTGGGATCGTAAAGTAGTTGTTCGGCAGGAACGGGTCGGTCATCAATCCGCAGTTCTACGGAAGCCGAATCAACTCCTGAACCTTCATCATATACCTTCATTGAGACGCGTATGGGTGGCGCACCGGGCAGGTGAAGTAAATTATCGGTGTCTGGTGCCGGCACAAATTGCTCGGCGGGATCACTGGGCAGTTGATAACTGTATTGGGCCTGCTGCGGGCCTTGAAGTTGGATGATAGTCTCTTCCACGGCCGGCACAATATTGTCTGCGCCTTGTGACTTGAAGCAATACAGGATGCCGTCATCACCGACTATGAAAAGATCACCATCCGACAGGCACAGGGAGGCGTCCACCACGTCTTCGTAGCTTCGGTGAGCCCAACCCCACCGAGTTGCGCCTGGATATCCCATGCCGGCGCCTGGCTGGCCGGGCATTCCCGGACGCCCGGCCGGCCCGCGAGTGCCGCCCGGAAACGCCCCTGGTGCTCCCGGCTGTGTTGGGCCGTACCCTGGATATGCACCAGGTCCGCCTGGCGCACCATATCCTGAATACGCAGCAGGAGTTGGGGGTTTGGGAATACGATACTCCCACAGCACAGTCCCATCGGTAGGGCAGAGCCCCATAATCACACTGGCACCACGGGTGGTGGCTGGCGACGACTGCCGTGCTCCACCAGTGGGACCCCGGCCCGGGGTCGGTGCCCCAGGCATTGAAGGGCGGCCATAGCCAGGTATTGCGCCGGGACCATAGGCGCCCGAGCGGGCAGCGGTTTCGGAATACCCCGCGCGACACAATAGCACCTCGCCGGCCAGCACCGGCGAAGACTGCACCGCCCCTCGTCCTCCCTGGGCGGGGAAGCGCCATGTGGCCTGACCCCGGATAGTATCAATACCATAGACCACGCCGGCTCTGGTACCAACAAAGGCCATTTGGGAGCGGACTGCTGGGGTGCCGGTAATCAGGTCGCCGGCCGTAAAAGTCCAGCGCTTCTGACCGCGCTCTGCATCAATAGCGTGCAGATGGTCCCCGGCCGCTGCCAGGATCAGGTGTCCGTGGATAGCCGGAGACGAGAATACATCGGCATCGCCCAGTGAGTATTGCCAGAACAGCCCCCCATCTTTCCGCCGCAGAGCATACAAATTCTTGTCTTGGGAGGCCACATACACAAAATCCTTGTGCACCACAGGCGTACTCTGTATCTTGCCGCCGGTTTCGAATTGCCATTTAAGCCTATTGGCGCCCAAATCAAACGCATAGACGCGGTGATCGTCCGAACCAAAGTACATTACATTATCTGCCAGCACCGGTGCGGATTTTATGGCGTCGTTGGCTGCAAATTTCCACTTAGCTGTGCCTCCGGTTGCATCAACCGCCCACAGTTTGCCATCGTCGGCTCCCAAATATAACGTGTCATTGTGCAATATGAGACCCGAGTGGATGGCAGTGCCCACTCCCAGTTTCCAGTCCATAACCCCAGTCTGGCGGTTCACTGCGTAGATGTTTTGCTCCACCACAAAGTAGACGCGGTCCGGCCCCACGGCCGGGGTGGAAACGGCCTTTGACACCTGATTAGTGTTGTGCTTCCAACTCAGGGCGAGAGGTAAGTTGACCGGCGCAGGACTAACGCCACTGTGAGCCGCATCATATAGATAGGTCCAGTCACCCGTCGGGGCCGCCTGGCTGCCGGCTGTTATCAGACTGATTCCTAATAATGTTACCGTAATTGATAGCAGGGCATTATAACGCTTCATATCATTTCTCCTTTGCCACATTAGTTGACTGCCGTTACGCCGGATAGTCTCCATTGCTTTGCTCTATGCAGAACCTGGTGTTGGCCAGTTCCCTGCAGAATTATGACGGCCGGGGCGGCGAAAATCTCGCGACAGGCTTCTTGAACGTCTTGGCGAGTAACTGCCGCAACCAGCTGCGGAAACCGCTGATGGATCATAATGCCTTGAGTATCACCACAGACAGAAAACATACCCAGATAGTGGGCCAAGTCGCGGCTTGACTGCTGATTGAGCGCGAAACTGCCTTGCAGGTAGCGCTGAGCGCGGCCCAGTTGCTGGGCACTCGGCCCGTGCCTGCAAATATCTTGCAGTTGGTCATCAATGAGTTGCTGGACTGCATCCAAATTGGCCGCCGAACAGGTTGCCAGGACATAGGCGTAACTGCATGCCTGCGAGGGAGTTAATCCCGCATCAATGCTATAGGCTAAGGTGTGCTCGCTACGCAAACTCTGATAGAGCCGCGATCCCATCCCCGAACCTAACACAGCGGCCAATACTGCGGCTGCCGGGTAGCCCGAATCGCTGAGAGTCGGGCCCCGCCCTCCCATTACCACTATTGAATTGCTACTGCCTCGTATTGCGGCCCGCCAGTTTTTGGGCAAGTTGGTCTGGGCCGAGAACAGAGGTGGCTGACAGTTGACATCCCCGGGGAGCAGCATTTCAAACATTTCTTTGACCGGGGTGAGGACCTGCTCCCGGGTCAGGGGTCCGGTGACCACTATGACTGTAGCATTCGGTAAAAAGTGCTGTTCGTAGAACTGTTGCACTTGCTCCAGGCGCATGGCTCCCACTGCGGCGAAACTGCCGGTCAGTGGCCAGGAGCCGGGTTGGGCTGGATATAGTCGGCGGACGAGAGTATCTAAAGATAGCGAAGTCAGTATCTGTCGCCTGACGGCAAGGCTGTGGCGGAGCCGCTGACGAGCGATTTGAAACTGATATGGAGTGAATTGGGCTTCAAATACCCGACGACGCAACAACGCCAGCGCTGCTGGGAGGTCTTCCGGCAGACACTGGGCAATCACCTCTACATAGTCCCTGGTAGTAGCCCCCTCCAGATTGATGCCCACCGGTTGTTGGGTTTGAGGGGACCCACCGACTACTGGGGGAGGACCGACCAGCATCAATTGTATCACTTGGCGTATGCCAGCGGTCAGAGTGCTTTCGCGAATAGTACTAACTTGCACAAACGCTCCACAGGCCACAGTTGCCGACCCTGGACACTCGCGGAAAATGACTTCCACTCCGTTGTCCAGAGTTGCCGGATGCACCGGTGGGTAGCCTTGTTCAGAGCATGGCGCGTAGTCGCTGCCCACTACCATCATTAACGCTACGCAGATGATCTTGAGTACTGGAGATTTCAAGTTACTTCTACCTTGCCTGTTTGGTATGCGCCAGAAGTATCAATGTAAGTATAAGCCAGCCGGGCAGTCGTTACTGAGTTAGGCGACGGATGGCGTCGGCGGCGATGAGATTTTCGGGGTTGAGTTTCAGCGCCAGACTATAGGCCGCTATCGCGCTATGGGTATCATCCTCGGCCTCATAAACCTGGCCAATTTGCGCGTGCACCTGTGCTTTCTCCTCCTCCGTCGGTGTCTGCTGCAGCGCAATCTCCAAGGCCCGGCGTGAGGCCCGATATTCTTCCTTAGCCAGATAGGCTCGGGACAATTGCCGATAGGCCAACGCGTAGGCGGGATCCAGGGCCAGTGCGTTATTAAGCGCTTCTATTTCTTGGTCATACATTCGTGTCTGGTGGTAGGTCAACCCTATTAGATATAGAATGTAGGAGCGTTGGTAGGCAGTATTGGCGGTCACTGCAGTAGGGATGCGATCCAAGGCTTTTCTATACTCACGGCGCGCCCGATACCAGGACTGCATCTGCAAGAAGGTATTACCCAAATTGGTGTAGGCTTGGCCTTGCTCGGGTGCGGCGGCGATAGCGTCGGTGAAATATTCAGCCGCCTCACCCAGTCGGTTCTGATAATAACAAGCCAGGCCCGCAGTATTAAGGGCGGTAACATTATCAGCGTCAATAGTCAGGGCATGCCGCGCCGTCTCTAAGGCGGCCGGCCACTTCTCTTCCGCCAGTTCTACCCGAGCTAACTCGGCATACAACTCAGCGTCACCCGGGCTCAGAGCCAGAGCCTCATCAATAACCGTGCGGGCTTGTTGCAACGCCTGCGCAGCTTCGGCTTGGCCCGCCGGCAACCGCGCCGCCCGCGCCAGGTGAGCCCGACCCAGGTGGAGCATTGCCCGCTGATATTGCGGGGCTACTTCCAACGCCTTGGCGAACTCTTCTATGGCCTCCTCATAGGTATGCGAGACAATCTCTCGCTCAGGGTCGGACACATAGGTAGCGGCCTGAAAGGCATAGACTTCGCCCCGAATCTCGTGGGCCGAGGCGTATTGAGCATCATACTCCAAGGCTTCATCAATGGATTTCTCTGCTTGCTTCAGGACGGCTATACAACTAAAGAGCATACCCTTAACTTCGAACATTTCTTTGGCATCGGCCAAGAAAGCGCCCGCCACTCGGGCATATGCGTCGGAGTCGGAGGGATTTCCCAGTTGCTTGCGGTCAAGGGCAGCGCGATAGGCGTTGCGGGCCGCAGCCCACTGACCTGCGGCCAGATAGGCGTCTCCCCGGGCTTTGTTCAGAGCCGGCCATAGCCCGAGTTGCTTGGCAAAGTGCTCGACCCGCGCGTATTGCTGGACCATTGTCTCCTCAGTCTGTTTAAGACGCCGCTGCTCTTCAACACTCAACCGTTGCAGCCGCACCTGAAAATCATTCCACTCCTCCAAGCTCTTCTTTGCTTTTTTGAAAGTCTCAATGGCATCGGCATATTCTTCTAATTGCATTTCGCTCCTACCCAAGTGGTACAGCGCTTCGACGTAGTTGGCCTCGATTTCAACCGCCTCGCGCAGCACTTGACGGGCCTCATTGAGGCTGCCAGTTTCCGAATACACTCGCCCCAGGGCCACTAATACTTCGGCCTTCTGGGGGCCTTTGGCTCGGAACACTTCTTGCTCATACACGCCGATGGCCTCTTGTAGAGCGCCTTGGGCTTCATAGATACGGCCAATATATAGTCGTATGCCCACACGCTTGGGCGCGAGCTTCAGGGCCTCTTGGAATGCCTGGACAGCCTCCTCCAGATTCTCGGTCATATACTCGGCCACACCCAGGTAATACCAGGCGGCTTCATTGTCCGGCTCAGCCTTCACCACTCGTTGGAGCGCAGTGCGGGCCTGGGCATATTCACCAGCCTCTATACTGTTAAGGGCAGATACGAAATCGGGATTCGGTTGCTGTTGCTGAGCAAGCGCGGCAGGGGCTACTATGACGAGAACTACCACTACTACCGTTGAATAGATTCTGGTGCATCTCATTGCCGAGTCTCCTTTTCCGAATTTGTGTACACTGACTATTCTATTATAGGCTAAAGCCACTACTTTTGTCAACGCGGCCAGCCACTGAGGAGTTACTGGTCAGCCTTTTCGTCGCCAGATGAATATGGTATAATACAGTTATACGGCGCTCTGCGATAGCTACGAGGCAACTGGTGGAGCGCCAACAATAATGTCTATGGGTATGCCTAACTCTTCCCAATCAACGATCTGCTGGCGTCGCCAGGTCTACAGCCACTCGCTACTAACTTCGCTCGCCGAGGTCAGCCGGCGCTGGGAACTGGTGTGGGCCCTGGTGGTGCGCGACCTGAAGGTCCGCTACCGCAACTCGGTGCTGGGCTTCTTTTGGTCCCTGGTAACCCCATTGCTACAGATGGTAATTCTGACCTTTGTAGTCAAGTATGCTATGGACGTGCCAATCGCCAACCTTTCAGTAAAGATCCTGTGCGGACTAATTGCCTGGACTTTCTTCGAAAACGGCATATTGGATTCTTGCGACAGTGTACTGAATAACCGAGACTTAGTGAAGAAAGTTTACTTCCCTCGTCCGGCACTTCCTCTATCAGTAGTAGTGGGCAATCTGATTCACTTTGCTCTCTCCACGGTGGTACTGTTAGTATGGTTGACGGCCATTGGCTGTTATCCGGACCGGTTATTTCTGTTCATCATCCCGTTGATGATAATCCAGACATTACTGCTAATGGGGCTGGGAATGATAGTAGCCTGTCTGCATACTTTTTACCGCGATATCAAGTTTGTCCTCCAGGCGTTGCTGCGGGTGTTTTTCTTTGCTACGCCCGTAATGTATCCGGCGGCACTGCTGCATGATAAGTTTGGTGATTTCTCGACTACCTTAGAACGACTTTATATGTACAATCCTATGGCGACAATCATTGAGTCGTACCGCTCCGCCCTGTTGGACCACCAGGTCCCGGATATGAGTTTTCTGCTGCCGATTGCGGCAGCCTCGCTAATCCTGTTTATCATTGGTTACAAAATCTTCCTGGGTCATGAATGGCAATTCCCTGAGGTAATATAGACGCGCTGGCCTCCAACAAAGATAATAGACTAATGGCTTCGTCAGAGTTGGCAATCAAAACTGAGAATCTGACCAAGCGTTATCAGGTGATTCACGACCGGCCTGAGCGGCTCAAGGACCTGGTCATCTCCAAGTTGACCTTCCGCAAATTGCCGGCGAATCAGTTGCTGGCGCTCGACAACATAAACCTGGAAATCCGGCGTGGGGAGGCGGTAGGAATCATCGGCCCTAACGGCTCAGGTAAGACTACCTTGCTGGGAGTTATTGCTCGGGTAATCAAGCCCACCACAGGAGAAGTCTACCTTTCAGGAAGAGTCTCGGTATTGTTGGAAGTAGGGGCTGGTTTCCATCCCGACCTGACTGCGGTGGAGAATATTTATCTCAATGGAGCGATAATCGGCTTGAGCCGAGCCGAGATTGACCAGGTACGCGAGGAGATTTTGGATTTTGCTGAACTCCTGCAATTCCAAGATATGCCGGTGCGTACCTACTCGGCAGGAATGAGACTGCGCCTGGGCTTTGCGGTAGCCACGCATCTGCACCCTGATATTCTTCTAATTGATGAGGCCCTGGCAGTAGGTGACGAACACTTTCAGCAGAAATGCTATGACTGGATGGACAACTTCCGCGGCCAAGGAGCTACCCTGGGGCTGGTTTCGCATGACCTGGCCGCGATTCGGCGGGTCTGTGATCGCTGCATCCGGCTGGAAGACGGCCAGGTGCGCAGTGATGGGCCCACCGAAGAAGTGTTGAGCGCCTACCGACAGAGCGCCGCCTATCAGGAGCAAGGTTCCGGCGAGATGAGAAGACGATAACGGTGTCAGAAAGTAGTGAGACGAGAAGCAATTCAACAAGGACGCATCGGCCCAGAGTGTTGTCGTTGCCCAGTGTAGAAGAGGCTCGGGCGGAGATAGCCCGAATTGGCCCTTCACTGCCCGCCCTGGGCTGGTTGGCAGATAAGGCCAGTGTACGGGCCATGCGCTTGGAGGGAGTCAGGGGGAAGGCTGCTGCTATTCTGAAGCAAGAACTGTTGGCCGTAGGAGGAGATTGTGTAGTCTCGCCGCAGGTGGCCAATTTTGATGATAGTCCCCGCCCGGTGATATTGCTGGCCACTATCCGACAATACGAGCATCTGCTCCCCAAATTGCGAAGGCAGCCTTTGGGGTTGGCTCAGATCGCCGACCAAGTGCACACTGTCCTTGAGCACTACGAGCAACATCAGCGCCCGGCGCTCCGATGTCCTCAGGGAGAGATAGTCGTCGGCCAGCGCACTGTCGTGATGGGCATTATCAATATGACCCCGGATTCGTTCGCCGGTGATGGGATTAGTGGCAGCGACCAGGCGGCTTTACAACAGGCAAAGGACTTCGCTGCCAATGGCGCTGACATCATTGATATCGGCGGCGAGTCCACCCGCCCAGGTAGCGAAGGAGTCGGTGTCGCGGAAGAACTGGAGCGAGTGCTGCCGGCTCTGGATGCCATCCGGCCGGTAGTCAATGTACCCATATCCATTGATACCACCAAGGCTGAGGTAGCGCGGATAGCCGTGGCGCACGGGGCCGACATTATAAATGACGTCTACGCATTAAGGGGTGAAGGAATGCTTGGCGTGGCTGCCGAGGCCGGGGTGCCGGTGGTGATAATGCATATGTTGGGCATGCCCCGCACTATGCAGGATAATCCCACCTATGACGATCTCATCACTGAGATTTACGATTTCTTTGTACGGCGTCTTGATGCAGCAGTGACTGCCGGTATCGCCGAGCAGCAGATAATCATTGATCCGGGTTTTGGCTTTGGGAAGACGGTAAATCACAATCTGGAAATAGTCCGGCGGCTGCGCGAGTTTCGCAGCCTGGGCCGGCCTGTACTGATTGGCCCGTCGCGCAAGTCCACCATCGGCAAGGTGCTGGGTCGTCCGGCCCCACAGCGCCTGTGGGGCACGGCCGCTACTTGTGCCGCGGCTATAATGAACGGGGCGGACATCATTCGCGTGCATGATGTGGCCCAGATAGCACAAGTAGCCCGAATGACCGATGCGATCATACAAGGTTGGGAAGAAGAATAGCGATGCACCCGCGGCGGCGCCGAAGAAAAGACAAAAAGGAGACAATCCGGCATGCAGTTCTGCACAAGCGTGACAGCCTGTCCGAGGCAGAGCGGGCCGACAAGAGCAATATTATCTTCAATCGCGTGGTACAGACCTGGGAGTTTCAGCAGGCTGAGTCGGTGTTGCTGTACGCCTCATTTGGGTCGGAGGTGGACACCAGTCGGCTGATGGCGGCTACTCTGGATGCGAGCAGACGGCTGATTTTACCGCGAGTTAACCGCCCGGCTCATCAACTTGACCTGTACTATGTCACCGACGTGGAACGCGAACTTGCCCCGAGCGCCTGGGGCCTCCGCGAGCCAATTGTAGAACGGTGTGAGCCGAGTTCGTTAGCGGAAGTGGACTGTATTATCGCCCCAGGTATTGCTTTTGATCGCTGGGGTGGCCGATTAGGCCACGGAGGAGGCTATTACGATAGGCTGCTCAACTCCCTTACGCCTGCCCAGGCTCACGTATCAATAGGCTTAGCGTATGAGTTACAGATTGTGCAAGAGGTGCCTGTGGGTTTCTTTGACGCCCGTGTCGCCGTCATTGCTACTGAACTGCGGCTGGTAGTCGAAAACCGATAGCGCTGCACTGCTCCCAATAGGAGTCGACACATGGCCCGGGATTGCATCCGCATCGTGAATATGACCTTCTACGGCCATCACGGAGTGGAGGAAAGTGAGAGGGAATTAGGAGGTCGTTTTGCCATTGATGTAGAATTGTATTTGGACCTGGAACCCGCCGGTCGGACTGACGACCTGACAAAGACTATAGATTACAAGGCGGTATATGATCTGGTGCGGCGGATGGAGAGCAGTCGGCGCTATCAACTGCTTGAGGCCCTGGCTCACGATGTGGCCGAATCTATCCTAACTAACTTTGCTGTCGAGAAGGTCGTAGTGCGGGCCCGCAAGCAGAGTGTGCCGCTGGGCGGGTTAATTGATCATACCGAGGTAGAAATACAGCGCGGGAGGAAAATAGGATAGTAGGAACATCATGGCGTAGCACAGGTTTTCACCTGTGCAGCCGCCGGCGGGGGCTAAATGACTCCGCCGGTATGTATGCGCCAGCATTGTCAGAATATTGTTAAAGAAAGGGTTGGTACAACTAAATGCTCAGCGATTTGGAAATTGCTCAACAAGCACAACTGCGACACATTCGGGACGTAGCCGAGGAGGCGGGACTGTTAGAGGAGGAAATTGAATATTACGGTGATTACAAGGCCAAGATCAAACTGGAAGCCCTGGATCGGCTCAAGGACGAACCTGACGGCAAGTTCATCTTGGTCACTGCCGTCACTCCCACCCCCATGGGCGAAGGCAAGACGGTGACCAACCTGGGCCTCACCCAGGCCCTCAATTACATCGGCAAGAAGGTAATCAGCACCATCCGGGAACCCTCTATGGGTCCGACCTTTGGTATCAAAGGCGGAGCGGCCGGCGGCGGGTACTCCCAGGCCGTACCGATGGAGGATCTCAATCTGCACTTTACCGGTGACATTCACGCCGTCGGGGCGGCCAATAATCTGTTAGCCGCCATGCTGGACGCCAGTATCTGGCACAAAAATCCGCTGAATATTGATCCCCTATCCATCACCTGGAACCGCGTGGTGGATATGAACGATGTCGCCCTGCGCAATATTGTCATTGGCCTGGGTGGCAGGCGGGGCGGGGTTCCCCGCGAGTCGCAATTTGACATCACGGTGGCCTCAGAAGTAATGGCCATACTCGCGCTGACCAGCGGTCTACAGGATATACGTGAGCGGCTGGGGCGAATTCAAGTAGCGTTAAGTAAGGATGGCAATCCGGTCACTGCCGAGGACCTGGGCGCGGCTGGGACCATGACCGTGCTGATGAGGGATGCCATCAAGCCCAATCTTATCCAGCGTCTGGACGGCGGGCCGGTGATAGTGCATGCGGGCCCATTCGCCAATATTGCTATCGGCTGCAACTCAATTCTGGCCGACAAAATCGCTCTGAAGCTGGCCGACTATGTGGTGACCGAGGCGGGCTTCGGCGCTGACTGTGGGGCGGAAAAATTCATCAATATTAAGTGCCGCGCCGCAGGATTGACCCCGTCGGCAGTAGTCATCGTTAGTACCGTCCGAGCGATGAAATTGCACGGAGGTGCCTTCCAGTTCAAGCCCGGGCGCAAGCCGCCCCAGGAGGAAATTGAGAAACCCAATATGGCGGCCTTGATTGCGGGCTGTGCTAATATGGCCAAGCACATTGAGAATATGAACAAGATGGGCGTGCCCGTAGTGATAGCAGCCAATGTCTTCCCAGCGGACCGTCCCGAGGAAATCGAGGCATTGCGCCAAGAGGCACTGAAGGCTGGAGCACACGCGGCAGTAGAGACCAATGTTCACGCCCAAGGCGGCGAAGGTGGAGCGCAGCTCGCCGAGGCCGTCGTGGCCGCCTGTGATCAGGAGAGCGATTTCCGCTTCCTGTATCCGCTGGATGCCCCCATCAAGGAGAAGATAGAGACGATAGCCACTGAAATATACGGGGCCGGCGCTGTAGACTACTCGGCTATCGCGGAGCGCAAGATAAAGCAGTTCACCAAGCAAGGGCTGGACAACCTGCCCATCTGCATGGCCAAGACCCATCTGTCATTGACCCATGACCCGGACATCAAGGGGCGGCCGGAGGGCTTCACGCTGCCCATTCGTGACATTCGTCCCTCAACCGGCGCCGGCTTCCTGTATCCTCTGTGCGGCGAGATGAGCACTATGCCCGCTCTGCCTACCACGCCCGCCGCAGCGGCCGTGGACATTGATGAGGAGGGCAATACCGTGGGGCTGTTCTGAGTCTGGCGGCCGAAAGCGTATTATGCGCTGTGGGCATTACGCACTGTGGGCATTACGCACTGTGGGTATTACGCACTGTGGGTATTACATACTGTGGGTATTACATACTGTGGGTATTACATACTGTGGGTATTACATACTGTGGGAGGGGCATCCTTGCCCCGACCCGAATTACTAATGTGATATGAGACAAGGCCATGGATATTCCGCGCTGCGAAAAGGCCGGACCGGGGCCGTTGGGTACACCTACCTGGTAACTACCAGAGCCACCCCTAATCGCTCTCTGGCAAAGCCGCCAGAAGTCGCGAAAGGGATATGTGACACTCTATTGTGGATCCGAGACCAAGGGCGGCTGGCCTTGCATGGCTTCGTGGTTATGCCTGACCATATCCATCTTATTATTACGCCGAGCCACAGTCAGACTCTATCCAAGGTCATGCATTTGTTGAAGAGCTACAGTGCTCAAGAGTCAAACGCAATCTTAGGGCTGAAGGATTCAATGTGGCAGGCAGGCTTCCATGAGCAGGCTCTACGTACCGGAGATGCTATGCAGCACGCAGTTGAGTATGTGGCGAGAAATCCCGTTGATGCGGGATTGGTTGCGAAAGCCCAAGACTGGCCCTATTCGTCGGCTCATGAGGGTTATTCTGGCCTAATGGATGCGTGGTAGGGCCCAGCCAATAGTCGGGGCAGGGATGCCCCTCCCACAATGGAAAACAGGTAGCATCGGGCAGCGAGGCCGGCCCATCTGACACATCAAGAAAGGGCTAACCAATGCAACTGACCGAAGACACCGTACGCCAATACACTGAGCGTTTAGCGTCGGATGAGCCTACCCCGGGCGGGGGCAGTGCTGCGGCTCTCGCGGGAGCCTTGGCTACGGCCTCGGCCGCAATGGTCGCTAGTTTCACCGTGGGCAGGGAGAAGTTCGCCGAGGTAGAAGAAGATATTCAGAGAATGCTATCAACGCTGGACGAACAGCGTGAACAGTTGCTGCAACTCACTGACGCCGATGCCGAGGCTTATGGCAAAGTAGGCGCGGCATATGGTCTGCCCAAGCAAACTGATGAGGAAAAGCAGGCCCGCCGCGCCGCCATCCAAGAGGCTCTGAAAACGGCGGCTGAGGTGCCGATGGGCGTAGCCGAGGCCTGTGCCCAGACAATGGCGGTATTGGGGGAGTTGGCCCACAAAGGCAATCCCAATCTAATAAGTGATGTAGGTGTCGCTGCACAATTGGCTCTGGCCGCCTTGCGGTGTGCCAGGCTAAACGTAGAAGTGAATCTGGCATTTATAAAAGATGAAGACTACATTGACCGCAAGCGCCAACTCCTCCACCAGTTAATGACTCAGTCCGAGCCGGCAGCCCAAGCCGCCGTTGATTACGTGCGCAATAAGATTCAGCCAGAATAGAACACTGTTGACAAACTTGTAGGCGGCGCATCCGCCCTGCCCTGAGCCTGTCGAAGGGTGCCCTGACGGACGTTGCCCTGGATACTTTCAATAAACTTAGGAGGAATTGACAATGAGTGCAAAGCTTTTAGAAGGTGGTTCGATAGCCGACGCGATTAAGGCGGAGGTGAAGGAAACAATTGCCCAAATGCCCCAAGAGCAGCGGCCACAATTGGTTGCGGTGATGGTCGGTGATAATCCGGGAGCCCGGGCCTATGCCAAGATGCAGCGTAAGTCTTGCGATGAAGTGGGTATCGTGTATGAACTCAAGGAGTTTGACGAGAGCATTTCCGAGGCTGACCTAATCGCGGCAGTAGATGAACTCAACGAAGATGGGGCGGTAGACGGCATAATATTGCAGATGCCTGTACCCGAGCACATCAATGCCCGGACGGTCCAGGCGGCCATTGCCTCGGTCAAGGATGTGGACGGAGTCAATCCGGCCAACTTGGGCGCGGTAGTGATGGGCCAGGTGGAAGGTGCGCCGTGTACCGCTCAAGCCGTGGTGCGACTGGTGCAGGAGACCGGCATTGACCTGTACGGGACAGAGGTAGTAGTCGTCGGCCATAGTGAAATTGTGGGCAAGCCGGTGGCCCTGCTGCTGCTGGACAAATTCGCTACCACGACCGTCTGCCACATTGGCACCAGTGACGCCGGCCTGTTAGAGCAGCATACTACCGGCGCTGATATCCTGATTGTGGCCGTTGGCGTGCCGGGACTAATCAAGGGCAGTATGATCAAATCCGGCGCTACCGTGATTGACGTGGGCATCAACCGGGTCAAGGACGAAGAGGGCAAGCGCAAGATCGTCGGCGATGTGGAGTTTGACAGCGCCGTAGAGGTCGCTGGCACGATTACTCCCGTCCCCGGGGGAGTCGGACCTGTAACAACAGCGATGCTGCTGAAAAGCACGTTGTATGCCTGCCAGTCTCACAGGTAAGACAGGCGTCTCGCCTGTCTGCGCTCCAGCAGATGAGACTGAACCACTTCCTTATAGTGACGGATTTCGAAAAGAGAAGTGAGCGAGATGTCTCAGCTATCAAGTTGGTCGGCGTGCATGTTGTTGCTCGCAGTTACTGCTTTGCTGGTGACCACCGCGGGCGTCCCAGCGCAGGGCTGGAAAGAGCACCTTATCAAACAGGGCGATGGCCAGGGCGGCTGGGTATTGAAACCAGCTCAATGCCAGATCCTCCGTTTCCGCGAGAAAGGCTGGTCGGCGGGCTTCGGCCTCGCCCAGATGGACAACGGCGAAGTGATGGTGTTGGGTGTTTGTGGTCCGGGCAAGAGTCTCTGGTATGGTGGCGGCGAAGCTGAGCAGACCCTTATCGCCTTCAGCAATGACCGGGGGAACACTTGGACTGAACTTGAAGCCATTCCCGGGATAACTGGTCGGCCCATGATGCTGGCCTATCTGGGCGGGGGCGACCTCACCTTTCTGTCAGGCCAGCGCTACTTCAGTAGCGACTACGGTAGAACTTGGTCCGGCATACCGGCGCAGCCGGCTATCAACGGTGGGCCCTTCTACACGGAAGGCAATCCCCTGGTGGACCGAGATGAGCAGGGAATGGCTACGCGCATAGCTGAGATCGGGTATAACGCCGAGGCCACGTTCCTGCGCTGGTCTTATGATGGGAGCCGGACGTGGACTGACGACGTTGAGCCTGATGCCGACCGTCGCACCGGTGGGCCCCAACCCTGGTGCCGCGGGACCGAGGGAGCTTTGGTTCGCGCCCACAATGGTTGGCTGGTGGCCGCGCTGCGCTGCGGTACGCTGCTGTTGCCCTTCGCTGGTCACGACGACAGCTATCGCAGCACGCGGGTGTCTATTTCCCGAGATGAAGGGCAAACTTGGTCGCCCGCCCAGTGGGTGGTGGACGGAAGAATGCACGCGAATCTGCTGAGTATGCCCAGTGGCGACCTGGTAATGACGGTGACCGTGCGGCACGACTTCCAAAATGGGCAACTGGCCAGTTACCGCCGGGGTTGTGAGGCCATTATTAGCCATGATAATGGCCTAACGTGGGACTTAGAGCACAAATACATACTGGATGAGTGGGAGTTCTTTGACTCCAATAACCCCGACAATGGCGGGTGTGGGCATCTGTACTCGACACTACTGGACGACGGCTCCATCCTGACTGTGCATAATAACTATCTGACAATGGGTATGACTCTGATCCGCTGGCGGCCGTAGGAGCCAGCTCAGCCAGTGTGTTGGGCGGGTTTACGGCTCTCGTCGGAGGGAAGCAAAGACGACGGTAAAAAACCTCGAACAAGAGAGGTGAGTAAGATGTCTGAGCTATCAAGTTGGTCGGCGTGCATGTTGTCGCTCGCAGTTACTGCTTTACTGGTGACCACCGCGGGCGTCCAAGCGCAGGGCTGGAAAGAGCACCTTATGAAACAGGGCGATGGCCAGGGGGGTTGGATACTGAAACCCGCCCAATGTCAAATATTGAGCTATCGCGAGAAGGCCTGGTCGGCAGGCTTCGGCCTGGTCCAGATGGACAGTGGCGAAGTGGTGTTGGTGGGCATCTGCAACCCGGGCAATAGTCTGTGGTACGGTGGCGGACAAGGCGAAAAGACCATTATCGCCTTCAGTAATGACCGCGGAAACACGTGGACGGACTTGGAGGCAATCCCCAATATCAATGGTCGGCCCATGATGACGGCCTATCTGGGCGGGGGCGACCTGACGTTCGTCTCAGGCAAGCGGTACTATAGCAGCGATTACGGACGGACCTGGTCGGAGGGCATAGAGGTGCCACCGGCCAGCAATGGCGCCTCCTTCCACACGGAGGGCAACCCCGTGGTGGATCGCGATGAGCAAGGAAACGGTGTACGGATCGCTGAAATCGGCTATAACTTTGGTCCTGGAGGCCATTGGTCTCCTCAGGAGCCCGAGCATGTTTTTCTGCGATGGTCCTATGATGGTGGCCGGACGTGGGTAGACGAAACCGAACCTCAGGCATGGCGCTGGGAAGAGACTTATCAGGGGCAGACATACGTGCGGAGCGGAGATGAGGGCGCACTGACGCGGGCCGCCAACGGCTGGCTGGTTGCGGCCCTGCGCACCGCGGTGCCAGCACAGTTCTTTGCCTGGCCGCACAGTGACCAGTACATGGGGACGGGAATATCCATTTCCAAGGACAATGGGAAGACCTGGTCGCCGGTAAACATCCTGTTTCCAGCCGGTCGCATGCACGGTCACATTATGACCCTGCCCAACGGTGACCTGGTCCTGACTGTCACAGTTCGGCACGACATGGACGACAGTGGACTGGTCAGCTATCGCCGAGGCGTGGAGGCCATTGTCAGCCACGATAACGGCCTGACCTGGGACCTGGAGCACAAATATATCCTGGATGAGTGGGAGTTCTTTGATCCACAGAGCCCTGCTATCGGCCAGTGCGGACACTTGTACGCCACGCTGCTGGATGACGGCTCCATCCTGACTGTGCACAATAATTATCTGACAATGGGTATGACTCTAATCCGCTGGCAACCGTAGCGATAGGGGGCATCGCCGCCCTGTCACTAACGACCTGCTGCCGCAGAGCACACTGCGGGTTACTCAGTTGCAAAAGTAGGACAGGCGTCGCGCCTGTCTCTAACACCGACGGGCGAGATGCCCGTTGTACCACGAAGAATTGAAAGGAGTCCAGCAATGGCGCTACGTAACGCTATAGATTCGGGCAAGTTTATCGTAACTACTGAGGTGGCTCCGCCCAAGGGCCACCATTTAGAGCACATGGTAGAGGAGGGCGAGTATTGTCGCGGGCGAGTGGACGGTATCAATGTTACCGATATCCAGTCCTCGGTGATGCGGGCCAGCAGTCTGGTCGGTTGCCTGAAATTGCAGGAAGCCGGTTTGCATCCGGTCTTGCAGATGGTCTGCCGCGACCGCAACCGCCTGGCCTTGCAGTCTGAGTTGCTCAGCGCGGCGGCTATGGGCATCACTGATGTACTGTGTCTGACCGGTGACTACACCACCCTGGGTGACCATCCCCAGGCCCGGCCGGTATTTGACCTGGACTCGGTGCAACTGCTCCAGGCGGCTAAGGGCTTGACCGAGGGCTATGATATGGTCGGCAACGAACTGGAAGGCGACCCGCCGCAGTTGACATTAGGCTGTGTAGTCAACCCCGGCTCGGAGCCGTTAGAGCCCCAGATTATGAAATTGTACAAGAAGGTCAAGGCTGGTGCCCAGTTCGTCCAGACTCAGGCGGTCTACGATGTGGCCAAATTCGCCGAGTTTATGCAGCAGGTCGGAGATATTGGTATACCTATCCTGGCGGGCATTGTGATGCTGAAGAGTGCCGGCATGGCTCGGTTTATGAACAAAAACGTGGCTGGAGTCAAGGTGCCCGACGAAATGATCGCCCAGATGAAAGAGACCGACGACAAGGTCGCTACCAGCATTGAGATTACGGTGGAACTGGTCAAGGGCCTGCGGCCGCTGTGCCAGGGCGTCCATACGATGCCCCTGGGCTGGAACAAGCACGTCGTCACCGTCCTGGACGAGGTGGGATTGTAAAAGGGTAGGACAGGCGTCTCGCCTGTCCCGACAGGCCAGAGGCTCCTCGTACCGTAGAGAAAGTAAAAGGAATACGTTTAGGTCGTTCAAATGCGATGAAGGAGCGAGGATAATGAGTAGGCGAATGTGGGCAGTTTTGACCGCGGTAATAATGACGGGCATCTTGGTAGGTGTGGTCCTGGGTGCAGTAGGCCAGGAGGAAGAAGCCATCCGTGAGGCGTCGCCAGCGACGGCGCGTTTCATCGAGCTAAAGTTTGAGATACTGACAGTTATTGAGGCACTTGATCCGCGGCGCGCAGACCTCAGCCACTTTGAGGTATTGTCTCTGCCGCTCGTACAGGTGAGACCGGGTGAGAGTATGCAGTCCATCTGGAGCGGCCCCCGGACCGGTGATATGATGGAGGTCCAAATTGCCTGCACTCCGAGTGTTTCAGATAACAGCCAAATCCTGCTCCAGGACCTGGAAATCAAAATCATACCCACAATCTGGGCTCGCGCCCATGGTGAAGCAGTGCCGGTGCCAACACGGAGGAAGATGAAGACCACTGTGAAGGTTACGCCTGGTAAACCACTTATCTGCGGCGGTGGCTCTGCTAAGGTTCAGAAGTCTGACGGCACCTTTACGCAAGTCGAGAAATGGCAAGTGACCGCGCATTGGCCGGTCACCCTGGCCAGGCCGTGAACCGCGTGGTAGCAGCGACGAAGGAAGGTATAAAGTAATGGTAAAGAAGAAGAATCTTTGCCGATGGTATGATGAGACCTCGGGTATCAAGCGGGGTTATGACCGAGGTCTGATAGAGAAGAAGTGGGTGGAGGATTATTGCTGGAACGGCGGCAAGGATTGTGTGAGGAAGCAGAGATTTGAACAAGAAGGCTATGTATCGCCTGATTACGTGCTGCCCGACGGGACCGTAGATGAGAATCTGAAACGCGAATTAGGTTATTAGAGTCGGCACTGCCGGCCATCCTCGGAAAACTCCCCAGGTCAGATTCGCATCCATCTCTGTCTGCAAGCAGGAAAATCCAGACAGATAGGGAAATAGTCATTGGCACCTTGTTGCGGGCACCAAAGAGTAGCCACCTGCCAGGGCTGTCAGTACCTGCGTGAACTGTGATCTAAGTGATGGCAATTCCTACTCCAGGAGGGATGATGGGCGAGAAGCAACCCAGATTCTGCGTGCTCGGCGCGGGCCACGGCGGGACGGCCATGGCCGCTCACCTGGCCCTTAAGGGCTTTGAAGTAAACTTATATAACCGTTCGGAGGAGCGGCTAATCCCCATACGAGAGCGGGGCGGCATTGAGTTGCTTAGTCCGGGCCTGGACGACGTGGAGACCGGCTTTGGCCCGATACAGGTCGCCAGCACCGACCCCGCCCAAGCCCTGGCAGGTGCCGACATTCTGATGGTGGTGCTCCCCGCTTTTGCTCACGCTTTTATTGCCGAAGAATGTGCACCTCATCTGCGTGATGGGCAGATTGTGGTCCTAAATCCGGGTCGGACCGGCGGCGCTCTGGAGTTTCATCACGTTCTCCAGGAGATGCGCTGCCCCGCCGACGTCCTTATTGCCGAAGCCCAGACCTTTATTTATGCCAGCCGCGCCACTCAACCGGCTCAGGTGCGCATCTTCGGGGTGAAGAACTCCGTGCCCGTAGCGGCCCTGCCGGGCTATCGCACCAATGAGGTGGTACGCGCGCTACGCGTGGCTTACCCGCAATTTGTACCGGGCGATAACGTTCTGAAAACCAGTTTGAATAATGTGGGCACAGTCTTCCATCCTACCGTGCTGGTAATGAATGCCGCTCGCGTGGAGGATACCCACGGCAACTTCCAATACTACTTGGAGGGTATTACTCCCGCGGTAGCCCGCGCGTTAGAGAAAGTGGATCACGAGCGAGTACAGGTGGGCGACGCATTAGGCGTAGGGGTGTTGTCGGCCAAGAACTGGTTATTCATTGCCTACAGCGCCGCCGGCGAGACTCTGTATGAAAGCATTATGGCCAACGTCGGTTATAAGGGCATCATGGCTCCGGCTACGGTCGTGCACCGCTATATCATAGAAGACGTCCCGATGAGTCTGGTGCCGATGATTTCCCTGGGGGAGATGCTCGGTGTCGAGTGCCGGACTATGCGTGCGGTGGCGGAACTGGCCTCGGCACTGGTGGGCAGAGATTTGTGGGCTGCTGGCCGTACGGTAGAACGCCTGGGCCTGCAAGGGCTGAGTATCCACCAAATTCAAAGGCTGGTGATGGAAGGTGAACCCGGAACGCCCTGACAACAAGATTCTGGCGGCAGCCATCGGTAACTGCGTGCATGTGGCCGGGATACTTAATTTTCTCAACCTGGCCCGTCGGGTTGGCTACCACACTACCTTTTTGGGAGCCGCCGTGGGGATAGACCAATTGGTAGACGCCATCGCCCAGCAGCAACCTGATATGGTCGCCATCAGTTACCGGTTGACGCCACAGGTCGGCGGCCGGCTGCTTCAAGAACTTACGGCCAAGGTCAAGGATAAGGGCCTGGAGCAGCGTCGTTTTGTGTTTGGCGGTACACCGCCCGTAGCCAAAGAGGCGCAAGGTGTCGGACTATTTGAAAAGGTTTTCACTGGCGAGGAAGACCCCGAAGAGGTCCTGGCCTATCTGCAAGGCGAGAGCGGTAAGGATACTGTTCGGCGGTGGGGAGACACTATTGGGGAGCGGATCACCAATAAGACGCCCTATCCGTTGCTAAGACATCACTATGGTCAGCCGACTGTTGAAGAGACCATAGACGGCGCCCGGCAGATAGCCGAGGCAGAGGTTCTGGATGTGCTTTCCCTCGGCCCTGATCAGAATGCTCAGCAGTATTTCTTCCGTCCTGACCAGATGAAAGCCCAACTTGATGGGGCTGGAGGAGTACCGCTGCGCTGTGCCGACGACCTGCGCGCCATATATGAGGCCACCCGCTGCGGCAACTATCCACTATTGCGCATCTACAGCGGCACTCAGGACTTGATAAAATGGGCCGAGTTATCAATTGAGAGTATCCACAATGCCTGGGCGGCCATCCCCCTGTCCTGGTACAATACCCTTGACCGCCGCTCCGAGCGGCCCCCAGTGCAGTCCATTGTCGAGAATCAGGCGGCAATGCATTGGTATGCCCAGCGAAACATACCAGTTGAGTGCAACGAGGCCCACCAGTGGAGTATGCGCGATGCTCCAGATACCGTGGCCGTAGTTGCGGCCTACTTGGGCGCTTATAATGCTAAGGCGGCGGGAGTGC
>JALGUR010000147.1 GCA_029820565.1 Candidatus Zipacnadia bacterium | reverse complement strand
AGGTCTACGCCGTGGAAGTACTCCGCCCATGCTGGCAGGTAGCCAGTGTCCCCGGAAATGCCGATCTGCCGGCCAGTGCGACTATCACTAAACCGATAGGCCAGGCCAACAATTGCATGCGAAGTGTGCGCTGTACTCACCGTGAACTCGCCGGCAGTGAATTCTGTGTCCGGCGCCAGACCCACTACCTCGACATTCGGCGGCCACCAGCCCAGTTTCTCCCAGTCCAGATACACTTTGGCCTGCGCCACAATGCGCTCGATGTCTTCGGCCGGGCCGGCAATCTTCAGCATCTTATCGTGGTCCCACAGATACATGTAGAGTAGCACCCCGGCCAGCCCCAGGTAATGGTCCGGGTGACAGTGAGTGATGAACAAGTAGTCCAGCTCCAGTGGAGTATAGCCAAATCGGGTCATATTGATCGCCACATTCCAACCACAGTCCACCAGTATATGGTCATTGAGGATGGAACTGGTAGTATCGTTACCCGGCTGCGGCATATAGGTATCGGTACCAATGAATGTCAGCGTAGTCTGCGGCATATCAGTCTCCGACAAGCTACATTATCATCTTATTCAGCGGATATTCTATAATGCCCTGGGCACCGGCGGCTTTCAGCCTGGGGATGAGGTCGCGCACCAAAGCAGACTCAACAATTGTCTCGACCGCCACCCAGTCACCGTTGGCCAACGAAGAGACAGTAGGGCGCTTCAGGGCAGGTAGCTCTGCGACGACTGCCTCCAGATCTTCACGGGCCACGTTCATCTTCAAGCCCACCCGCAGTTCCGCGTCCAGTGCCCCTTGCAGCAGCATCGCAATATTCTCAATCTTTTGCCGCTTCCACAAATCGCCCCAGGCATCGGTGCTGGCGATGAACTTCGTACAGGACTCGAACAGTACATCCACTATCCGCAGGTTATTGGCAGCCAGCGTGCTGCCGGTCTCGGTGCCTTCAACGATGGCATCCACCAGGTCCGGGCATTTGGCCTCGGTAGCCCCCCACGAGAACTCCACCTGCGCCTGGACGCCGTGCTCGGCCAGATACTTTGTAGTAACATCAACCAGCTCGGTGGCGATGCGCTTGCCCTCGAGGTTCTCGGGACCTTGAATGTCGGAACTTTCGTGTACTGCCAGCACCCACTTGTACGGGCGCATTCCGCGCTTGGCATAGACCAGATCCACGACCTCTACCACTTCATCTTCCACGCCACGCTCGCGAATCCAATCCAGCCCGGTCAGGCCGCAGTCAAGGATACCGCTGGCGACATAGTTGGGCATCTCCTGGGCGCGCAGCAGCACGCCCCACAGCTCGTCATCATCAAAATCGGGCTTATACTGGCGCTCATCCACGCTGATGGGAAAGCCTGCCTTGCGGAATATCTCTATGGTCGCCTCCTGGAGGCTTCCCTTGGGCAGACCGATTCGCAATATCTTTTCCGCCATCATTATCACTTCTCTCCTACGGCGCAAGCAGCCCGTCTATTCCAGTTTGGTATGTCGGGCGCGCATCTGTTCAATGGTGGTGCCCAGCCGCTCCATCAGCGTCAGTATCAGGGCATCAGCCACCACCAGTACGCATTGCTCAAAAAGCGAGCCGGGGGGCTGCCGGGAAATAGAGCTAACTGCCCCCGTAACGGGTGCCGGCACAACGACCAATAGATCACAAGCTCCAGCTATGTCTGAGTCGCCGTGAGCAGTTATCACAGCAGTACGAGCACCGCGAGCCGCGGCCGCCTGGATGGTAGCCAGGGTCACCCGCGTCTGGCCTGAGCCTGACCCGGCGATAAGCAAATCACCGTCAGCTATGGCCGGAGTAATGGTCTCCCCCACTACATAAGCCTCAACGCCGATATGCATCAGGCGCATGGCGAAGGCCCGCATCATCAGTAGGCTGCGACCCGATCCGCAAACAAAGACTCGCTCAGCTGCCAGTATAGCCTCAACGAGTGTTGACAACTGCTGCTGATCGAGGTTGCCGACAACATCGCTGATCTCCTGACTAATTATCTTGCCGTAATGTGTTTCTTTCATTTCACAAGTATGCTGAGCTACGCTGTCGTAATTACTCCTCCGCTGGGGCAGGCTTCGGGTGCGTGACTACTATCACACACGCCTGCAAATCCAAAAGCTGGCGGGTGTAATCCTGCACCTGGTTGGCCGTGACCGCCGCAATGCGCTCCCGATAATCCTGATAATTATCATACCCCATTCCGTACAGTTCGTCCAATGCCTGAAGCTGGGCGCGCCGCCCCGGGTCGGCCAGGCTGATTTGCTGAT
>JALGUR010000146.1 GCA_029820565.1 Candidatus Zipacnadia bacterium | reverse complement strand
CCAGTTGAATATCCAGCTCGTCGGCGTACGGGGCGAGGTCTACCAGGCTTCCGGGCGGTACCCCCATGTTTAGCATCAGGCTGACATCGCCAAGCTGGGCGTACATATCAGCCAACACCACTGACCCCGGGAATTGCTTGGCCAGCAGTACCGCCAGGTTCACGGCGAGAGTGGTTTTCCCGACGCCGTCTTTGGCGGAAATCAGGCCCACAGTTATAGGCATTTTTGTGGGATCGGTAACCGCCCCGTATGCCTCGGTTTGGCGAATTTCTCGGCGACCAGCACAGGCCTGGATGGTTTCAATAACTGCCTTGGCGTCAGATAGAGGCGGAAGAACCGCATTGGCCCCTGCTATCATAGCCTCGTTGGCTATCAACGACCGCTGCCCCGCGGTCAGTAAAATGCATCCTACCTCGGGGGCTGCCATCTTCACTAACCGACACACCTCGTAGCCGTCGGCAGCAGGGAGGTTCTCATGTACGAGCAGCACATCTGGCTGCATCTGGATAGCCATTTGTGCCGCCTCCAGTCCGTCCTGGGGCAGACCAATAAGTTCGATTCCATCGGTCACCCCCAGCAGCGACTTCAATCCTTCAACGATATCCGGTGCAGGCTCGGTCAGAATCACGTTTATCATCTTTATCTCCGTCTTCCCAGTAGATTCTGGCGCCGTCGCCCTGGGTATTACTCGCGTCGGAAAGTAGCAGTGCCTGTTAGATTGATGGTGCCGCTGCCCGGGTTATCTTCCAGTCCGGGCAATAGCCCAGTGGCCACCAAAGGATGCGAGTAGCTTACCTCAACCTTGATAAACGCCCCGGTAGGAGCGTTGTTGGTGATTCCCTCATCGCCGGATACATCGCCCAGGGTGTACCAGGTCCAGCTTCCCGCGTCGTAAACGCCGTACTGCTGGGTGATAGTCAGGTCCTCGGTGGGTAATTGTGCTGCAGCGCTTTCCACCTTGTCGGTGATGGTAGTCGTACTATCACCTGTGGCCCCCGTGCGTGCCCCTTCACGAGAAGCATTCTTCAGGATCATAAAATCCTCAAACAGCAGCCCGAATTCGATGATGCCCATCAATAAGAGCAATAGTAAGGGCGCGACCAGAGCCAGCTCGACGGTAGCTGTGCCGGCTCTGCGATCCCAGATTTTGAACAGCTTCTGATTATCTCGATGCACGGTTTGCATTGTGTGGCGCCGGTTCTGGTCAGGTTGCAAGAGATTATTGTCGCCGTCGTGACACTGCTGCTTGGACCGTCCCTGTCTGCCATTTTTAGGCACTGAGGGTCGGGTGGGGGGCCAGCCCGACCCCCAGTTTACAGGGCGCTGCTGCCATGTGGTTTGCGAGCATACCAAGCCTGAGGCCCTATGGTGTTGATGTTATCGTGTCTTTGACGCTGGAGACCTCGGTACTTACCTGGCTACCCAGTTGCGTCCAGGCGGTGACGGCTGCTGCCACTATCAATACCAGCAGCAGCGCGTACTCAACAGTTGTCAGCCCTGCTTCGTCAGTCCACAGTTGCTTGAGTGTCCGTAACATTTAGCGACCTCCTTCCTTGATCTGCATAACGCGGTTAGGCCGGTAACCCTACCATTTGTGGTATCGGTAATTTACCGTGGCCTCTTGATAACTGGATAGTTTCGGTTATGTAACATCTGTGCAAACCGTCGCTGGCAGAACTTTGCCGGGGTAGAAGTAGAAACACTGTATCCAACAAAGGTCTTAAGGTCACTCTCGACGAATCTGGAAGTAGGCGACTGCTTGTAGGAATGGAGGAATACAGGTGGCCAAAACTGCTGGCAACCAGCATACAAAAGTAACTGGCGAGAAGAGCCTGGAACGATCTCAGCCATCGCGCCAGGGAATAATCACCGGCCGGGCCCTGGTGATTGGCTCGCTAGCGGCAGCAGGCATCGGCCTGCTGGCGCCATGGGCGATCCACGTGCTGCGCGGGTCCTTTATGGCCCTTGATTTCAGCACTCCCGCTGCGGTCGGCTTGATGTTCTTTCTGGTAGCCGGGCCGAACCTGCTGGTGCTTCGTTTGCGCCGGCGCTTGGCTTTGACCTCCGCAGAACTTATTACTATCTACAGTATGATGATCGTCGCTTCCGCCATCCCTACTATGGGCTTAACTGCCCAGGTCATCCCCATTAGTACTGGTGCCCACTATTATGCCAGTCCGGAGAATGGCTGGGACAAGTTGGTTATTCCTTATATAGCTAAGTGGTTGTTGCCAAAAGGTGCTGGTTTGGATGCCCCCGTCATAGACTACCTCTACGAGGG
>JALGUR010000145.1 GCA_029820565.1 Candidatus Zipacnadia bacterium | reverse complement strand
TGAAGTGCAACAGAATCGCTCGATCAGATCATTATCCCCCTGCATCCGGCTCCAAAAAACCGTGCTGCTGGCATCTAACACCAACATTAAGCCCGTTCTCCGACAGGCTGCTAGGACAAATCACACATCACAAGGAGGAAATTGCCATGTCCAAGTATGTATGCGCCGTATCGTTAGGAGTATTAGTTGTTCTGGTAGCGGGATGTGGTGGTGGCGGGGGTGGGCCGACGACCGGTGTTATGCCGCCGGGGAGCGGTGGGGGCTCTGACCTGATACAGGTGGGGCCGCTGGTGGTGCGGCCGGCCAAGACCGCGGGCTTTACTGCCAAGGCCCTGCCGGTGTCTATCACGGGGCAGTGCGCCTTCGTAGCCCTGTACGGAGCCGAGATTGAGTATTTAGCTTCCCAGGCGCTGTTAGACCGCGTTGTCTTCGCCAGCAACCGCGATGGGGAATCTGACATTTATGTCTGTGACCTGGATGGAAGTAATGTCGCTCAGCTCGCTGACCTCAGTGGTTCTCAGTACTGGCCAACATGGTCACCCGATGGTACCCAGATCGGTTTCGAGAGTGATGAGGATGGCGACTATGAAATTTGCATTATGAATGCTGATGGCAGTGGCCTGACCCAACTGACGAGTAACTCGGATTCTGATCGCCGGTCCCACTGGTCGCCGGATGGGCGGCGTCTGTGCTTCTACAGCGATCGTGATGTCAACACCGAAATCTACGCAATGTATGCCGATCGCAGCCACCAGACTAATCTGACCAATGATGGTGGCGTAGACATGTACCCGGCGTGGTCGCTTGATGGCCGATACATAGCGTGGAGTACCAGCCGGGACGGAGGTTATGAGATTTACAAAATGGGTGCTGACGGCAGCAGCCCGACACGGCTTACCGACGACTCTTGGACTGACCGGTATCCTTGTTGGGACTCCACGGGAGGGTCAATGGCCTACGCGAGTCAGCGATATGGCAACTTTGAGATCTTCACTATGAGCACCTCCGGCTACAGCCAGTTGAATTTCTCAAATGACCCGGCCTCTGATCGCTACCCTGCCTATTCGAGCGATGGCAATCTAATTGCCTTTCGGAGCAACCGGGAGGGAGGCGAAGAGATTTGGATCCAGGAGACCTCGGGGCTGAAACGAGCCTGGCGGGTCACGGTTAGCACGGGTAGTAACTGGTTCTCTGACCTGGGCAGCCCGACGATGCAAGCAGAGCGGGTGCTGATTGGGCCGGATGGTTCGGATCGGGGCTATGACCCGATATACTCTAATGCCCGTGTAGTAATTGCGGCCTTTGACGAAGATGGCTATAAGAACCTGGTGCGGGTGGGCATCCGGGCCGCTGATATGGGTACGTTGAGTATCCAGGCTCTCGAGGGCACGGGTGCTGAACTGGCGGGGATTGAGGTATCGGCGGCGGAGGTAGTCAATCTGTACGAAGATGCGGGTCTGGGTGTGTCGCCTAAGCGCTGGGATCTGAGCGCGCTGAATGTAGGAATGACGCTGCTGTACTTTGACAATGATACCGGCGACTTAGTATCGGTGTTGGCGGTGGAGGACACGGCTCTTCCTGCGGCACAGGGCGCAGGGCGTGCCTATCAAGTCTCTGCTGAAGGGGACCACACCGTGCTTAAGGGCCAGTTTGCGGCCGTCTACGATGACCAGGGACACAACCGGGCTGCTGATGGGGCCACCCAGGTTCGCCTGGACAGCAACGGGCAAGCAATAGGCGTGGAATAAGTAGCTACACTGATGGGGGTGGGCAGAATCCAATTCCACCGCGCAGTTGTAGATGGATGAGCGCGGCTAAGTAGTAACAAGCAAGAGCAGTTGGCCACAAAGCCAGTTATGCCATATGTGAGAGGCCAGTTCCCTATAGGGCACGCCAGTGAGTCACAGGAGTTAGCACAAAAGCATAGGATGGACAAATTACAAATTCTGTGTGTACCACTTTGCTGCTAATTCTAGCCCTTCCGGGAACTGAACCTGTGGTTCGTAGCCGAGGACTTCCCGGGCCGCCGAGATATCGGCTAAGGAATGTTTGACGTCGCCGGGGCGCTCGGGAGTATGTTCCGGCTCCAAGTCGGTTCCCAGTATTTCGTTCAAGTATTGCACTAATTCATTCACAGTACTGCGCTCTCCGCAAGCGATGTTGAAGACTTGGCCTGCCGCCCCGGGGGCCTGAGCGGCGCAAAGGTTGGCATGCACCACGTTAGCGATGTAGCTGAAGTCTCGTGACTGTTCTCCATCGCCGAAGATTACGGGTCGCGTGCCTTCCAATAGCCGT
>JALGUR010000083.1 GCA_029820565.1 Candidatus Zipacnadia bacterium | reverse complement strand
GATGAGTCAATTGAGGAATTTGTCAGCGCTGTAATTCAGGATCACGGCAAGATAGACGTTCTGGTAAACAGTGCGCGAACCATCCCCCAGATGCCGGCTAACGAGATCAATCGGGAGGAACTTGATAAGGTGTTTACCATCAACTGCGCCGGTTTGATACTGCTGGTACGGCGAGTTGTTGAAGAAATGAAGAAAGCCGGCGGTGGCAACATTATCAACATTGGCTCAATCTACGGGATGGGCGGCCAGGACCCCTCTATCTATAGAGAACCGGAGGGTAATATCTCCCTGGATTATCCGATAACAAAAGGCGGAACCGCTATCTATACCAAGCAGTTAGCCACTACCCTGGCTCAATACAACATCCGCGCCAACTGTCTGGTCTTGGGCGGCTTCGGAGAACCCGCCCATGATTCCTATTTCGTGGAGCGATACAACAAGCGCACACCCCTGGGCCGGATGGCCACCGGGGAAGATGTTAAAGGCCCGATTGTTTTTCTGGCCTCGGAGGCATCTGCGTATATGACGGGCGCAAATCTGGTCGTTGATGGTGGCTGGACGGCGTGGTAGCGTCGCCCAGAGTGGCATTGGACCTATCCTTGTTAGCGTCGGCAGTCGTAGGACACAGAACCCGAAGTATCGTCAATAAATTAGGAAACGATGACCTATGATTCCTGGTTGGACGTATAACGAATTCGACAGGGAAGCTGCCGCAGAACTGCAAGGCTTTTTGCCCGATCGGATATTTGATGGGCATGCCCATCTGTACCGGGTGGCTGACCTCAGTGATCAGACCGGCTCTATGGCTAAAGGGCCCGAGGAGGTAACGGTAGAGGTCTGGCGTGAGCATATGGCGAGGTACTTTGGGAAATCGCATTTGGAGGGCGCGCTGTTTGTGCCTGCGCCACTTGTGCCGATCACTCCCGATGGTTCGGGGCTTGACCGGGCCAACGATTTCCTCATTGAGCAATTGAAAACGGCGCCTGCCAGCCGGGGACTGCTGCTCATTGCCCCTGAATACCCACCAGACCGAGTTGCCGAATATTTGAATAATCCGCAAATTGTTGGCTTCAAACCTTATCACACCTTCAGCAAGCAAGAGCCCACCTTCGAAGCGCCTCTGGGCAGCTTCCTCCCCGAATGGGCCTGGGAAATGGCTGCGGAGCGGGACCTGGTAATCACACTACACATGGTCAGACACCAGGCCCTCGCCGATCCCGACAATCAGCGGGAAATCCGGGAGATGTGTCTGAAATACCCGGAGGCGAAATTGGTCCTGGCGCACGCGGCGCGCGGCTTTCATGCCCCTAATACGATCAAGGGGTTGCCCGCGCTGCAGGGGCTGGAGAATATCTGGTTCGACACCGCAGCAGTTTGTGAATCCGCGGCCATCATTGCCATCCTGAAAGAATTCGGGCCGCGGCGGGTGATGTGGGGCAGCGACTTTCCGGTTTCTGAGATCCGCGGCAAATGCGTGACGGCGGGCGACGGCTTTGCGTGGTTGCAGTGGGATACTGTAGATTGGAACAATGACCAGGTTCTGGCCAATCCCGTGCTGGTGGGCCTGGAGTCGCTGCGAGCTATGCAACAAGTGGCAAATTCCTTTGGCTTGAATGACCAGGACCTGGAAGACATCTTCTACAGCAATGCCCGGCGTTTGTTGGGTATAGAGAAGGAGTCGGGCACCGTGGCCCAGGACCTATACAGGCACGCCAAAGAGCGTATTTCTGGGGGAACGCAACTGCTCAGCAAGCGGCCGGAAATGATGGCGCCTGATCAGTGGCCGGCATACTTTCGCGAAGCCCGAGGCTGTGAGACCTGGGATGTGGATGGCCGCCATTACTATGATATGTCATACAACGGCATAGGCGCATGTTTGCTCGGCTTCCGCGACCCCGATGTTACTCGGGCGGTTCGGCGGTGCATTAACCTGGGGAGTATGTGCACTCTCAATCCACCTGAAGAAGTCCAACTGGCTGACCGACTGTGTCAAATTCATCCCTGGGCCCAGCAGGTTCGTTTCGCCCGGAGCGGTGGTGAGGCCGTAGCCATTGCTGTCCGAATTGCCCGGGCTACCACCGATCGGTCTATGGTGGCCATCTGCGGCTATCACGGCTGGCATGATTGGTACCTGGCGGCGAACCTGGGCGAGAGCGATGCCCTGCGTGGGCATCTTTTGCCTGGTTTGGATCCTCTGGGAGTACCGCGAGAGTTGCGCGGGACCACGGTTACCTTCACTTACAATAACCGCGAAGAGTTCACGGATATTATGGATAATTATGGCGACCGCCTGGCGGCGGTAGTGATGGAGCCGTGCCGCAATCATGACCCCGACCCGGGCTTCTTAGAACTGGTGCGAGATAGGGCACACCACCGCGGGGCCGCGCTGATTTTTGATGAGATCAGCATTGGTTGGCGTCTGGTCTATGGCGGCGCTCATCTAAAATTTGGCGTAGACCCAGATATGGCGGTGTTTGCCAAAGCCCTGGGCAACGGTCACCCCATTGGCGCTATCATAGGAACCCGTGATGCTATGGCAGGCGCGTACGACTCCTTTATCAGTAGTACTTATTGGACGGAAAGCGTGGGACCAGTTGCAGCGCTGGCGACGCTGGAGAAAATGCAAAAGGTTAATGTGCGCGCTCACGTAGCGCATATCGGGCAAAAAGTGCAAGAATACTGGCAGCAACTGAGCGAAAAGCACGGTCTGGCCACAGAAGTAAGCGGCTACTCCTGTCTGGCCCATTTCACGTTCAGGCATGAATTGAGTAACGCATTGCGCACTTTGTATACCCAACTGATGCTGGAACGAGGTTTTCTGGCCGGCGCTCTTCTTTATCCAACTCTGGCTCACACTGATGAGATTACGGAGCAATATGGTGCAGCCATTGATGAAGTCTTCGGCGAGATAGCGACTGCACTGGCGGCAGGCAAGATCGAGGAAAGGCTGAAGGGCCCCGTGGCTCACAGTACCTTCCAACGGCTTATCTAAACTGACTTAAGGAGGTCCCAATGAGCAGCTTAGTGGAAAATCCTGACGATATTAGACTGGCTATGCTGGGTATGGTGGACGGTAACGGCCATCCCTACTCGTGGAGTGCTATGTTCAACGGCTATGACCCGGAAGAAATGGCCAAGTGTCCGTATGCCACAATTCCTGAGTATTTGGGTAGAGAACCTAAAGATACCCTTCAAATTGAGGGGGCCAGAGTAACCCACATTTGGACTGATGACCCGGCCGATGCTCAGCAGGTGGCCCAAGCGTCCCTCATTCCCAATGTCGTCCAGCGGCCTGAGGATGTAATAGAGCAGGTTGACGCGGTCATCATAGCCACAGATAAGGGCCACGAACACGTGCAGCGGTGCCGACCGTTCGTGGCAGCGGGCCTGCCTGTATTCGTAGATAAACCGCTGGTTGATAACCAGCCAGACTTGGCGGTTTTCCAGCGGTCGGTCGCCGACGGCGCGCCGATTATGTCTTCCAGTGCTATGCGTTATTGCAAGGAGTATATGCCTTATCGCACCGCAACACACGAATTAGGTGAACTGCGCTTCGCCAGTATAACTACGGCCAAGACCTGGGAGCGCTATGGGATTCATGCCCTGGAAGGTATTTATCCCATCCTCGGCCCCGGCTTCCTATCGGCGCGCAACACAGGCACTGCTCAGCGCAATGTGGTGCATCTCAAACACGATTGCGGGGCTGACGTGATTGTGATAGCGACCGTTGATATGTACGGGGCTTTTGGGGTATTGCAACTGTGTGGGACGGCCAGTCACGTGCAACTTTCTATGCAAGACACTTTCTATGCCTTCAAGGCTCAACTTCAAGCCTTTATTGATTACCTGCGCACGGGCGTGCGTCCTTTCCCCTTCGCCGAAACCGAGGAGTTAATGAAAATGGTAATCGCGGGTATTATCAGCCGCGAGGAAGGTGGCCGGCAGGTAGACTTGACTGAAATACAGTAAGATGAGAATTACTGAAGTGAGCCTGTTGCAGGATCCGTGGGAGGGGCATCCTTGCCCCGATATGTGTACAGTTTTGCCCGGCAGGACTTACACAATTTATTCTCGCAGGTGTCCCTCAATTCCCCTTTTGCGATAGTCTCGGACTATGGCCAAGCAGGGGATTAAGCGGGTTTGGGGCAGGTGGGTTCTTAGGCTGTTTGGACGGTCTTATGGCCGTGCTCACCGAGTCGGCGCGGTGGTCAACAGGCGGCCCGGCTCCTGGGCAAGGAAGGGCGGAACACCGCTGAGGACAAACTCGGTGTCCTCGTGGGGACCAGCATCCAGGGACCACACGTGGCCAGCGTGATGCTCGGGCACTGTGATAGTGAACTCATTGTGGCCAAAGTAGGCTTGTTTCTCCAGCACTACCTCCTCGTTAGGATTACGCACCGCAAAATCCACCACCTCCGAGCCGCCCGGGGCGTTAACGCTGAGAATGAAGTGCTCGGTTCCCTCCGGCACGTAGAAGTACTTGGGCCCGCCAAACTCCATAATGACACCGATGCGCCCGGTCTCAAGAACTGCATGCCGATTGCGAAACTCCACTTGGAATGCATTGCTGCCGGGGTCAATCACAATCCAGTAGGCACCCGCGGGCACATCCGTCAGTTTCACCGTCTGGTGGTCCTCACGGTCCATCGGTTCACCCAGTATGATATTGCCCTGGGGGTCGAGAATTACATGCGTGGTCGGGCCCGGGTTATTGCCCACTCGCACGCCGGCGATGCTGAAGTCCAGCGCCTGACCCTCATCCACCCAGACAATGAACATATTACGGGCCCGGTATATTGCCTCGTCGGCGAGGAAGGCTACCGGCTCATCAGGGAAGAGCGGATGTAGGTTGGTCGCTTCAGGACTGGTCTCAGCCGGCAGCCAGTGCAACTTGATCATAGCTTTGGCCGCGAAAGCGCTGGAATCTTGCGCGGCCAGTATTGCCTGCCGCATCTCTGCCGCCGGGCCTAACCCCAGCCGGTAGCGTAGTTGCGCCCCCGACGGCCCATCCCGCCAGCAGCGCACAAAGGGGGCCAAATAATCGTAGTAGCCCTGGACATAATCCACTCGCCGGCGAATCAGGTCGTCAGGCGCGGCGGCGCGCGCCGCTGCCAACTGCTGCGCGCAAAATGCCAAGTCTTCATCGGTGAGAGGCCGGTCCTCCATGCTCTGCTGCTGCATACGGTTCATAGCCAAGACGATGTGCTCACTGGTCGGGCCGAACAGGTCGTCGTACAGGCGCTGGCGCTCTTCTTTCAGACTCAAATTCACATCCCACAGTTTCTGGTAGCCAGAATATAGAGTAAAGCCGGAGGCAACCCAGTTGCATAAGGCTTCGGCGTTCACACCGATGAAGCCGCGCTCGTGCAGATAAGGCAGGTCAGTGTCGAGGAACGCCGAGTAGTCGTAGGCCACATCACGCCAATTCTTCAAGCCGTAGTAGTCGCGCAGGGCCAGGTGCTTGGCCTTCGCACTCCAGGGGTCCAATACCTCGTTCTTCCAGCGAGCATTGGCCTCGGCAAACAAGGACTTGAGCCAGTCCACCTCGCCAATCTCGTGGCATCCATTCCTGGCGACGAAGACGACCACATTGTCGTGCACCTCGACACCGGGACTCGGGGGCATCAGGGCGGCCGAATAGGCATAGAAGCCCACCCAGCGGTCAGGGTACTCATCAGCAATTGCCTCGGCTACGCGATTAGCCAGAATCGTGACCCGGTCACTGATAGTGCCCTGCGCCTTACACCTCTCGCACTGACAGAAACTGCCGACTCCCCCGTCATTGGGGCTAACTGAAACGACCTTGTGTCCTTTCGCCAGACGGTCGCGGGTGTAGTCAATGGCCAGTTGTACCACATCGGGATGGCTGGTACACGGCTGCCAGTCATGCTTCTCGTTCCCGACGGGTGCCCGCTGACCGTGGACCAGGGCCAGGTACTCGGGGCTTTCCTGGCGATACTTCTCCTTAGGGACGATGCGATAATACGAATGGCCGCCAAAGCCTAAATTATCAGACCAGCAATTGCGCAGGCACCACTGGTGATACTCGCTCTTGGCATTAGGCGGGAAGTAGGAGTCGTCCCAAGCCGCATACCACAGCCGCCGCAGCCGGAAGGAAGGTTGTTCCAGCCGCTCGCCGCTGGCCATCGCCAGGTCGGGATTATTCGGAACTACTTCTCCCAGCTCGCCGGGGAAATACCAGCGACAGCCCCACCGGCGCAGCAGTCGGTATATGCCGTGGCGCGTGCCCACTGGCCCAGTGCCGGCCAGCAGAATTTCATCCGTCGCCACGCGCAGGATGAAGGCTTCTTCACCGTACCTCAGGTCGGATATCCTGGTGCGAGTAGCCTCATCCAGCCACTGCGAACCTACGCGCAGGATGACCGGATACTCTCCGGTGGGCTGGTCAGTGGTGGGCAAAGCAGCGCCGGTGATGCGCGTGAAATACTGCTCCAAGTCCGCAACCGCTGCTGCCATATCCGGGTCGGCGGTCTCCTTGACTACTAACTCGCACCGTGGCTGGCCGCCAGTAGCCAACGCTACGGGCACACCAGCCGCTGGAGCGGCTACACTGATGAAAACGATAACTGACCATAGCGTTCTCATAATTTATACTGTCCTCCAGACAGGACCAGGCTGCGGCTGGTCTGTGCTCGGCTAACGTACACAACTGAGCGCCAGAAGGGCAATGCGTATATCCCGATCCTTCATATACTCTGGCGGGGCGAAGACCACCAGGTCTACCGACTCTATGGTCTTATCGGGATGAGGATTGACCCATTCGTAGGATTGCAAGGCTACCCGTTCACCGCCCTGGGTGGCGCCGACATAGGCGCGGCGACATTCGCTGAAGTATCCATATTTGTAGAAAAGACCATAGAAGCCCGAGGTATGTCCCTTTTCAAAAAGCCACGGACCGATGTTCTGACCATAGACGATGGGCACCTCAGCGGTAGTTCCGTCCTGGTAATGGATGACATACTGACCGATGGGCTTGCTATGCGGGCCCTGGTTGGCGATGTGCAGGAAAATGAGACTTTCGGCCTTACTGTCAACAGGAATGCCTTCCACCTTCTGGCCCACTTGGGTATTGGCGTCTTCGGTGGCGACGATGACTGCACTGTTGCCGTTGTTGGTATCCTCGTCAACAATGTTGAACCGTAAATCATCGTAGATCAGTTCGCCGGCAGGTAGCCCACTTAAGTCGGCGGCCTTCCCGTAATCCAGCCACCCGACGCCGTCATCAGGCACCTCATCGCAGCGGCTCTCATTCATCGCGGTACTAATGTCAATGGACTCAGCCTGGCCCAGCCGCGAAGGGCGGCGGTCCTGGTAGAAATCCTGCCAGACCTCCTGCATAGACCAATCGGGTTCCATCTCTTCGGGTACTGTCCAGGCGTAAATGAAGGGAAGGATATAAGTGACCTGGGGATTGAGATGGTGACTGGTTTGCCATCCGAAACTGATGATCCCGTTGATGCCCGCCTTTTTGGCCTCCCGCGCGCTGTAGTAGACACTCTCGTAGATGTTGCCGTTGCACGAGCCAGGCATGCCGAAGACGTCAAAGCCCTTTGACTTCAAATAGGCATACGAGGGCCGCCCCGGCTTGGTGGCATAGTACCAGTCCCCCACAATGATGTCCTGGGGAATACGGTCCAGCGCCGCATGGGTGAGGTCTTTATAATGGGGTGAGCCTGAACTGGCGCACGAGCCTTCAAATTTGCCGTACTCCAGCAGATGGTCGGCCCACAGCCCCATACGCACGTCTCTCTGGGCCAGATGAGCATGATGTTTGCTGATGTATTCAGTCAGCACGTCGGCGGGATCGCGATCCGGCACCATCTCGCTGATGGGTGGCAAGATCTCGTCCATCCCAATAAAGGCTACCTTAGCAAAGGGAATCGCTTCCAGAATGTCGTCGGTGATCTTCAAGATTAACTCAATGGCCTCGGGGCTGCCTGGATTGAACGCGTCAGCATGGTAATTCTCAGAGGCAGATTTGAATATGCCCAGTACCTGGTGCTCTTCCATCCACGCCCAGAACTCAGGGCTGCGCTTTTGGACGTAATCGGCCACTAACCAGCCGCTGTGGCTCAATCCCGAAACTTGGGGCCAGACATCAATATGGTGGTCGTGCGCGTACTGGGCGAGTTCCGCAAACTCCTCTATGGTCCAGTAGCAATCGTAGCCCGCTACTTGGGGACAGCTCGGAAACGGCAGACGACGGCTGCCGACGATAAGCACGTTGCCCTTCAGGCGGGCCATCATCTTCACCTGGTCCTTGAACGTCTGGACCCGAGGTCGCAGGAACGTGTCCTTCAGCAAGACACTGTGGGCGCCACGCCACTGCAAGTCGGGCCAGTCCCGGATAGTCACTCCGCGGATGAAGGCACTATCATTCTCGCGGGCAATCAGTTGGAACAGACTCTGTAGGCCGTAGAATGTGCCCGCCTCGGTAGCCCCCTGGACTTTCGCGCTGGTAGCGGTTACCTCAAGAATATAGCCTTCGGTGCCCAACTGCGGGTCGGGGGCAGACAACTCACCGACCTGAATAGCCGGCAGGTTGGCATCTTCATTGCCCCGCACCACAGGGGCTAACTTGACGCCGTAATAAGCCTGGATATCCTCAATCAACTCCTCCAGGCAGTAACTGGCAACCTTATCCTCGCTGGCGAGGACGAATTGGGCGCCGTCAGCCAGCGCAAACTTATCACCCGTCAGGTTCATTTTCCGCGGCTGGGGTAGAACGACCGGCGGCGGACTGACCGGTTTCTCCTCAATTTCTGTGAAGTAGCCCACCAGTTGCATGTCATCTACGGCCAGCCGGCCCTGCGGCGTAATTAGCGTCAGTGACAGGTTATCAAACTCGTCATACGTTGTATCCTGGGCGGCGGCAATCACGCGGCCGTCAACGCGCAGGGTGAGCCAGCCATCAGCGGTGCGCTGGAAGCATGCTGGTATTTTAGACGCCTGCTCGGTGGACATACGGACCCGAGCCCGCTCGTCAGTGGCGTTGGCAAGCGTAGTGAGCGCGCCCTTCTCAATACGGAAGATGCCGTTGGTCTGATCACCTATGTCGAGTTGCCACTGGTGTGAGTCTCTGCGGGTTGCCTGGGCCCCGTCTATCTGGTCGTCAGCGGAAATGTAGACCAACCGCGCCCCGTACCCCCAGCCCTCGGGATTGGTCAGGACAATGTCCAGAGTCCCGCCATACATAACTGAGCGTACCACGCTAAAGTTGAGCACGAAGCGACCGGTGAGTGGCGCTTTCCGAAAGGGACGAGCCACCAGCGGTTGCTCGTGCGTGAAAACCTCGCCCACTTGTCCTAAATCCTCTGATACTCCGTGCCCCCGCCAGGTCTTTTGACCATTAGGCAGATCAGGGGGAACAGTCCATTCGTCAGGGCTAAGATTGTAAGAGGAAAAGTTTGAGGCAAACACCACCAATGGCTTGCCTGTGGGCTGGCCAGCCACTGTTGCTAACTCTTCTGTTGTGGTGGCCGCATTAAGCCCCTCGTCGCTGCCCGCCCAGCGCACACTTTCCACCAGCAGCGCACGCTCGGCGCCTTCGGGTGCCGCCGACTCGCCTTCATAATGCTTCAGTTCCTGCACTGTCGCCCGCCAGCCCACTAACACGCCCATCGCCACCACCCGGCCCGCGCCGAATTCGCCGGCGACAGCCGTCGGGTCACCCCGCTCATCCACGCAGATAACCTGCCCCAGCGGCCCGGGATGCATGGTTATATGGTCAGAGTAGCCGTGGCGAATAGAGTCAGGCAACTGCAGGGCTAACGGATGGCTTGAGTCGGGCGCTTTGTGGACAGTCCAGGCGTCGTTGCGCCCCGCCGAGGTCTCGATTTCACTGAAAAGTTCTTCCCCGGCAAATACTCCGCGAAAACCTACGGCGTTGTGGGTCAGCACAAGGCCCCCACCCAGTTCGACGTAGCGCCGCAACACCGCCCGCCAGGGCATTATCTGGTCACGCACGCCTACCTGTGCCCCATGTGGTATGATAACGGCCTGTAGTCTGCCAAGAGTCTCAGGCGACAGCCACTCCAACTTCTGCGCCTGAATCCCCTGCGCCGCATCCAGCGCCGCCAGAATGCCCTCGTCTCCGGTTCCCGAATAAACGCCCACCGCCAAGTCCGCACCAAATGCACCGCCCCACGTGAGGCAGGCAACTGCGGCAATCAGCAATAGTCTTTGTAGTCGCACAGTTACCCTCCTTCTTCTTAGACAGAGCAATCTAACTGTGAGTATGCCTATGCCCTTTCATGGCCTAAAACTATGACAATCAAAAATTATATGCTATGCTGACGACGCCGTAATGTCAAGGCACAGGCAGGCTATCCTCGGGTTGGATAGTGTCCGCTAATTACTGGCGTATTGCGAAGCGATGAACTGTTTCAGATGGTGGAGGCTGATGACCAGGCCCTCGTTTTCGCGGGGGCCGTAGTAGATAGGGTCGTGGCGCCCTTCAATGTCCAGGTTGCCGTCATAGCCGTACTCAATCAGAGTCGAAATAACTTTGCTCCAGTCAACTACTCCCATTCCTGGGGTGCGGTGGCGCACCGCGCCGGGCTCCAGGATGCCATTGCGCTGGACACTGGGCCACAGCACTTCGGCGTCCTTGGCGTGGACGTGTACAATTTTGTGGCCCCAGTCGCGGATGACCGCCAGATAGTCAATGAGCAGGCAGACCAAGTGCGAAGGGTCATATTCAAGCCCCAGGGCCGGTGAGTCCACGGCCTCAAACATTAATTCCCAGGCGCGGGGCGTGTAGGCAATGTTGGTGCCGCGAAAGGGAAAGTAGTGGAACATCGGGCAGTTTTCAAAGCCAATCTGCAGCCCACGGTCTTCGGCCTGCTTAGCAATCGGCGTCCAGTAGTCCTGGAACAGAGGGATGTTATCGGCAATGTCCCTTTCGGGGTCGCGGCCGGCGAAAGTGCCGATTGTGTCCACCTCTAACATCTCAGCCAGGTCAAATAGACTCAGGAAATGTTGGCGGGTGGCCTGGGCCTCATCCTTGTCAGGAGTCAGGTGATTGGGATAGTAGCCCAGCGCCGAGATCTGGATGTCCGCTTTAGCATACTGCTCCTTGGCCCGTATTATGGTGGCTTCATCGGTTTGGTTGGGATCCAACGGGTCGCCCGGACTGACCAACAACTGCATACTTTCAAATCCCGCTTGCTGGGCAAAGGCAATTTCTTCCTCAGAATACCGACACAGGTAACCAATGCGCATCATTCTACCTCCTAAATGATAGGGGAAGTTTCGCCGTTACGTCCTTGCTGACTGTAAAGTTCTCTGCTAAATATGTCAATTCCTGCCTGGCCCAGGAACTGAAAGATTGCAGGGGAACTACTCACCCAAGAAGAAATCGGCCATCAATATAATACATCGTAACCGCTGGGCGGTTCGGGTCATCGAATTGCCGTAGCATCTCGTAATTTCGTTATTGCTATTTGCAAATAGGGAGGAATTCGTGTAGTCAGCAGAGAATACCATACTCAGCAAGGCGGTGTACCAGAAACCTCGGGAAAAGAAGGAAGTGTCGCGAATGTTGGAATACGGAACCCTTAGCAACTATATCGGGGGTGAGTGGATAGCGTCGCAGTCAGACGAGAGCCTGGACATCCATAACCCGGCGACCGCAGCACCAATCGCCCAGGTACCTCTGTCAACAGAAGAGGAAATCAACCAGGCGGTGAGAGCAGCGAAGGAAGCATTCCCGGAGTGGCGGGAGACGCCGCCGTTAGTCCGCGCCCGCTATATGTTCCGCCTCAAAGTGCTGATGGAAGAGCACTTTGAGGATCTGGCTCAGACCATCGTCAAGGAGCATGGCAAGATCGTGGACGAGGCCCGAGGCGAAGTGCGCCGAGCCATTGAAAACGTTGAAGCCGCCGCGGGTATCCCCTCCTTGATGATGGGCTACAATGCCGAGGACATCGCGGTGGGGATTGACGAGAAATGTGTGCTACAGCCCGTGGGAGTCTTCTGCTGTGTGGCTCCGTTCAACTTCCCCGCGATGGTCCC
>JALGUR010000144.1 GCA_029820565.1 Candidatus Zipacnadia bacterium | reverse complement strand
TATGGCATACTCGAAACCGTTCTTACCATGCCGTGCCCCCCCGGTGCCCGTGTCTTTGTCTGTATTGATGAGCACCTCTGTATAGTCCCACGGAGTATCGTCTGGCATCGTGGCGTAGGTCTCAAAGGCAAACGCGCAGTAACCGTCGCCGGTCTCATAATCCCACTCGTAATAGTTAAAGTCTATGTCCACGTCGTCGTTCCACTGACTGTCGTACCAGGCATCGCGAGGGTCATCGTTGGTAGTGTCTGGACTGCCCCAGTCGCTGTTACTACCGTCAATGTTAATGACATCGGCGTGGGCTGCGACAAGGGACAGAATAACAACACATATGACTAAACCGAGAATTCTTGCAGTACTCATAATATACCTCGTATTGGACAGACTGGTGCTCTTGCCCCCTACTTCCTACCATTAAATCCTATTACACATGATATCCAAGATTATGTTAAGACCCTATTCAAAAATCCTTCTGCGGCCGCGTCCGCGCATCCACTATCGCGCATCCACTATCTTGGAAATGATAACATGCTCTACGAACAATGTCAATCCCCCGCCCTGCAAAAAGGTTGTAAACCGATACTTCTTTCTGGTTACATAGTGACGGTCAGAATCTGGCGCACTTGCTCGGGATAGTGGTAGATCAGCCACAGTTCCTCTTGGGTAAGCGGGGCCTGGTTGTGCAAGTTGGCCAGTTGCACCAGGCCCAGAGTTTGCTGAGCGTGCTCTTCGCTGCGGAAGGCCAGATCCATCTGACTATAGACGTGCTCCAGCCCCGAGGTACCGCCCTGGGCACCGGCGGTGATAACGCGGCCGGTGGGTACCTGTTGATCTTCGCCGCGGCCGAGTTCTGTGAAGTCATACAGTTCGTAGTTAGATCGATCCTTGAGCGCCCCGTCGGCGTGAATTCCAGATTCGTGGGCAAAGGCATTGGCTCCTACCCCGGGCTGGCTTATGGGTATGGGCAGTCCAAAGGCCCCGCTGACATAGTTGCTAATCTGCCAGGCCTTTTCCAGGTCTATAGTCTCGGTGAGGAATCCGGTTTTGCCCCATGTTGCCGAGTACTTCAAAGCCAACACGCAGGAGACGAGATCAGCATTCCCGGCCCGCTCGCCCACCCCGTTGATCGTAGTGTTTATGAAGCCATCCTGGCCGGCTTCACAGCAAGCGATAGCGCCCGCCACTGAATTGGCTACCGCCAGGCCGAGGTCATTATGGCAGTGCATTTCTATGGGCATCTGCACTTCCCGGGCGATGGTTCCCACTCTTTCGGCGATCCTTATTGGGTCCTCATAACCCAGGGTATCACAATAGCGGAACCGATCGGCGCCGGCCTCCTTGCCGGCCTGAGCGAATTCAATCAGAAAGTCTATGTCACTCCGGGAGGCGTCCTCGGCATTGGTGCCGACAGTGATTGCTCCTCCTTCCTTGGCGGCAGCGACCGCCTCGACCATCATATTGATAATATCCTCACGGGTGAAACGGTTGCGGAACTTCCAGCGCAGCATCTGCTCGGAGGTAGAAATGGAAACCTGATAATGCTCTAAGTCAGTGTAGGCCAGTGACTGCTGGACATCAGAAGCCACCGCCCGGGTCCACCCGCTAAGTTGCAGGCGCTTGATTAGCGCGCCATTGTCCAAATTCTCGCGAGTCAGGGCGACGTTGGCGTTGATATAGTTGCGCTCGTGAGGGATCAGGGGAAAACCCATCTCGGACTGGTAGACGCCCATCTGGTCCAGCATCCAGTTTATCACTGTCTTTTGCAGTTTAGACAGGCAAATCCGGGCGGTCTGCTCCCCATCCCGGTTGGTTACATCTATGAAATAAATGCTCGGCACTGTAACTGGTTCTCCTTATGGTAGAGTCAACACGGCAGGGCAGTGGTCAGAATGTAGTGAACTCGGTAACTGGAGCGGCCTGCGACTTAGACCTGACACATATATTATACTTGCAAGCCGATTATATTGCAAGGCATCGTGCTAAGGGCGGGTGGCGATACGCTTCGCCGACCGATCAATCGGAAGCTTTGCGGTTGAGGAGTTTTTTGTCAGAGGTGGGAAATCGGCGTGCCATTTGCCGCTTCATTTGTACATCGCCGCGGCCGGCGGGGCAAGTTTGCAGGCAAGTGCCGCCGCAGGGCGTGCTATTGTAGTAGCAAGTTCCTGCCATTGTTGCCCACGGGTTGCTCAAACCGGCGAACTCAAACCGCCTGACTTCCCCGAACACCTCATAAGGACACGTCTCAATGCAAACCCGACAGCCTTTATCATACAGGCAGACCTGTTCGGTGAGGGGTGGATCGTACTGCTCAAACTCCTGATCAGTGATGACAACATTCCACCGTATCCGGGGGCCGAAGATAGGGTGGAGGGCCAGGTTGCTGGCGCCAAAGGTGGCCAGTCCGGCCGCGACGGCTGCGTGCCGGTAGGAGAAGGGCGCTGCGTAGCGAGTCGCTTTCTCCAAATCCGGTGCCAGACGCGTTATCTTCTCCTGGTCAAGAGGCTGAGGCATTCCTAATTCCTTGTATAGCCTCTCGGCGTTTAGTTCGGTCACGCTCATGTTATCGCTGCCGGGGAAGAAAATGGCCTGGGCACCGTCAAGTTCAAGGTCAATCGCCAGTTCCATGCCTATTTGCATAAGACGTGTGTTGGGAGTATTAAATGCACAGTGGTCATAAACTCGCCAGCAGTCCCGCCTCGTCTTCGTATCGTCCTGCCATATCAGTTGGGGCCAGTTAACTACCCCGCTGACTAACTTTATCCCGAAGACTATCACTGACCTCGCGCCGGGCAGCACATCTTCAGCCGAATGACCGGCAGGAGCACCTTCA